>JAUZPS010000053.1 GCA_030705945.1 Bacillota bacterium | reverse complement strand
TAACAAAATACGGCAGTTATTATTTATTTATAATGAATATTAGGTTATTCACTTCTTGAGGGGTTTAATGGAGGAAAAATTATAAATGGAGTACATATGGCTTCAAGAGAAAGTAATTTTAAAGGATAGATATAAAATTGAGAAGGAACTATCCGTAAGTGATCTGTCAATAGTATATCTGGCTGATGATATGTTATGCAATTGTAGATGTATCGTTAAAGAATATTACCCAAAGGGAAAGGTTCTTAGGGATATGGACGGAAAAACGGTTGTTTACAGGATGCCTACCTACAAGCAGGTTTTTGAGGATGAAGTGGAGATTTTTCTAAACGAGGGCGAAATTTTAAAAGAATGCAATCATAAAAACATTGTAAAATACGTTGATGGATTTAAGGAAAATGATACAGGCTATATTGTATTGGAATTCTGTGAAGGAAAAACTCTTGATAAACATATGAAGGATGAGAATGAGGTCTCTATAAAAGAGGTCTTAAAAGATCTTTTTTTACCCCTGATTGATGCTGTAGAACATATTCATAAAAAGGGAGTAATCCATAGGGATATTAAGCCCGCAAATATTATAATAAACAAAGACAAAGGGCCTGTTTTAATCGACTTTGGCTCTGCTATTAACTATAAAAAGGACAAGAATAGTAAAATATTCTTCACAACAGGGTTTTCTCCTGTTGAATTCTATTCTAAGGAAGCTAAGAAAGGTAAATTTTCTGACATATACAGCGTAGCTGCAACTTTTTATTATTACTTAACCGGCATAACACCACAAAAATCGCCAGATAGGCTTGCTGGTGACTGCGTTGAAGATCTGGGAAGTTTAAATGAAGAGGTATCAAAGTTCTATTCAAAAATAATCATGAAGAATCTTTCGATAGATCATAGGAAGAGGTTTTCAAATGTTAAGCTGTTAAAGTTATTTACATACTTTGAGTATCTTAAGCACAAATAAAAAGATAGCCTACTCATATCCTTTCATGAAGAATGTAGTTTTAATATTCTCTCAAATCTACGAGGTTGGATATTGATAAACATCTCTAGTACTGTCGGGTTATCGTATTTCATAATATGGTATACATTGACATGCGCAAAAACCTATGATAAAATTTGGTCGTAATCATGTATTATATTATTTTCGGCATAATTTTAAATAAAATTAATAAAGAATTTGATTTTGCTGTCAAATTTCCTTGTAATTATGCTGATAGAAATATAAAATTATTATAAAACAAAAGAATAATTTTATTTCAAGTTAGTATTTATTAAAGCAATATTATACATGGTTGTATGAAAGAAAATGAAGAAGATAAAGTTACTTTTAGTTAACTTGTGAAGGTCCATTTAAGCTTTTTCAGGTTAATCTGTAGATTAATTATAGTAGACTAATTATACAGGTATTTTCAGAATAGAATCATAATTATTTGAATATTAATTATTTCATAGGTGGGATATAATGGATAATAATAAGTATTTGAAAATTCTCAATGTAATCAGAGGATTAATATTAGTTAACTTACTTGTAATATTTCTAGTTGCGTTCATTCAAAAAGGACCAGCGCCTGGACCAATTCCTTCTCCAACGAGTACGGAATCTGCCAGCGAGCCTGTTGTTTCCGATACACCGATTACAGAAACGTCTGAAACTCCATTGCCAACTTATACGTTGACACCGCTGCCAACAAATACTGTTGCAGCTACCGCTGCGGCTGATATTGCGCCAACTGCTGAGCCTACAGATGAACCCTCTGTTGCGCCTAAGGATACTCCTAAGCCATTACCAACCAATACCCGTAAACCATCACCTACGAATACCCACAGACATGTAGCTACGCCAACGACGCCAAAGCCGAGGCCTACAAATACTCCGACTATTCATAGGCATACACCTACGCCTTCAAGGCATATAAGTACACCGACACCTACATGGAGACTCGGAAATAAATATTAATCAATATTCAAAAGGAGAAATATAAGATGATCAAAGTATTAAAAAAGCCGTTAATTTCGATATTTTCAGTGATAGCATTGCTTGTATGTATAAATTGCTTAACGGGTTATGCTGAGGACAATTCGGGACTTAAGACTTTTGTAGATCAAAAGGAAGTTCAGCTTGAATCTGACCCTGGCGCCGTTGACCTAAGCGGTGTTACATATTTCCCCATGTATCGTTTGTGTAAAGCGCTTGGTGTTGACGCAATTCAGACATCAAAGTCCGGAGACACTTATAAATTAACCTGCGCAAAGACCAAGAGAGAGATAATACTTTCAAAAGGAAACAGAACAGTAATTATCAACGGCAACACAGTTCAGGTTGATTTTGACATGATTCAAATTGCATCAAAGCCAGGTCAAAGCGACGTTATTATGATTCCGTTAAGATATGTTGTTGAACAGCTTGGCGGCGAAGTAAATGTGTATCCTGAATCAAAGAGTATATACGTCAACAGTTACAAACCAATTCAATTCAAGGATAAGGCGTTTGAAACTGCTGTGCGCGAAATAATTAAAAAACCGGAAGGTGATATATTTAAGTTTGATGTTGATTCTGTCTTAGTGCTTGACTTATCGGGAAAAGGAATTACGACAGTTGACGAACTTAAATATTTTGAAAGCTTAACATATCTAAATGTGTCGAACAATAACATCAGCGATCTGTCTGCTTTGAAGAGTCTTAAAGGTTTATCCGCTCTTTTTGTTAAAAATAATGCGCAAGATCTTGATTTTTACACACCTATAGCTGCTTATTTCGACAATATAAAGCAGTGTGATTTTACCCTCGATATTAAATTTGCTGATAAAAATCTGGAAAGCTTCATAAAGAGTCAGGTAAGTAAATCAACCGGCAGGCAGGTGGATAAGTTAACCGCAAAAGATCTTTTGGCAATAACTAGCCTTGATGCAAGCAAGCAGAAGATATTATCAATTGCAGGTATTAAATACCTTGCTAATCTAAAGACACTTACTCTAAACAATAACGGTATAATTAAAATTGATGAGCTGGGAAATCTAACCAACCTTGAAACGTTGAAGTTAAGCGGAAATGCAATAGTTGATATAAGCTCAATAGGTAAATTAACAAACCTTGTTAATTTAGATTTATCAAGCAACCAGATTAATGATATAAGCTCTCTTTCAAGTTTGACAAAGCTTAATGTACTCAATTTACATGAGAACAAAATCGTTAATGCGGCGCCAATAAATACTTTAATTAATCTTAAAGAGTTTTATATTGACACTAATTTGCTTACCGATACATGCGGACTTGAAAAATTAATGTATCTGACGAAGTTTTATATAGTTACAAAAAACAATATACCAAAAGCAAAATTAAGCGTTTTCAACAGCATGTTAAAGCAGTTGGGGAGCAACACTGATATTACTCTTCCTACTCCTACCCCAACTATTACTCCTACTCCCACTCCTACTACTTCTTCACAAAAAGTTATACGTTTTTACGTAGGAAAATCTACATATACTGTAGATGGAAAACAATTGGATATGGGTAAAGGCGTAGTTCCTACGATAAAGAACGGAAGGACTGGGGTACCAGTAAGGTTTATTGCGGATAACATTGGCGCTCAGGCAGCTTGGAACGCAACTGACAGAAAGATAACAATCACTTTTGGCAAGAAGGTAATGGATCTTTGGGTAAATGTTGACTATGCATTGATTGACGGTAAAATGACAAAAATGGATGTTGCCCCTTTCATTGTTAGTGATAGAACTTTGGTTCCGCTGAGATTTGTAAGTGAAAATTTCGGTCTGGAAACTAAGTGGGATGGTTCAAAAGGTGAAATAACAATAATATATAAATATTAATAATAAATAATAAAAAGGGAGGTTTTTAAAATGCCTTTCAAAGTGACAATAGCAGGAGGTATTACTCTTAAGGACTCAATTGAGTCAGTATCTAGCAGGGTTGAAACTCCTAACGATTCAGACGCTAAATCAAATTATGTCGGTAATGTTTTGGAAATAGTAGGCAGGGTTGGTTTTGGAGATCCTACTATAGGATTGTACCAATGGTCTCTGCTTCCTTCAGATGATGGGCAGGCTTATAGAAATGTTGAGGTTGAAGTTATTGGAGAAGACTTGAAGACTACAAGAAAGGTTACTTTTCCAAACGCCTTTGTTGCAGATTACTCTGAAACTTATTCGTCTACAAGTGGAAGGGGTACATTCAGCATCTACTTAAAACAGAAGAAAGATAAAAATGATGTTGTAACAGTTAGTGGAATTTAAATTTTAGCAGTTGACTTAAGCTAAATTAAAAGATTAATCACTTTTATTATAGCCAATAATTTAAATTAAATTACTTTACAATATTTAGGAATGTTGAAAAAGTAACTTCCGATAAAATCTTCGCTTTCGTGTTCATTTAACTTCTGGACACACCAAGAATCGGAAGTAATTTTTCAATCATTCCTTAGCTGTCGCAAGATATAGGATATTGTCCGGATTTTGCAATGGTTACATTCATGATTTACAAATGATTTTGATTTAGATTAAAAACAATTAATCTGATCCGTTTGCCAATGACAAAACGCCATAAAGTATTGAGCGTTTTGTCATTGCAGATATAAGATTAATAAGTTTTTAATCTTATATAAGTTGCGAAAAAGAGTTTACATTAAAAATGCAGTTAATACGTCTGCATTTTAGTATCAAAGCTGAACTTTTCGCGCCTTATGAATCAAGGTATATATTTTGCAATATAGAAAATTGATGTAAAATGTTTATTGCAAAATATATATATAAAAAGCAATTAATCTTTTACATTTGCCTATCGCAAAATAACGTTAAAGCGTTCGTTATTTTGCTCCGTCAAATGTAAGATTAATAGTGCTTTTTATATAGTTACAATAACAGAACTAAGGGGGATACAAATGGATATCATTAATCAAACAAATAGATGTATTCTATTTGAGGAAATTAATCCAGAAAGACTGGACCTTCTTACACTTGTCGGAGATGTAAAAGGAATTGACAGTCTTGATGATGAAAAGATTAAAGAGATTAACAAGGAACTTCTTGTTAGAAGCTTTGATGAGTTTTTAGACAAATTCTCGCCGAGTGTCTATTCATTTTATAATGCTGCTGCTGATAATGGTAAAGGAGCGGTTGTTTATACCTTGAAAAGACCTGAAAATATACCTCCTGAGTATATTTCGGAGATAAAGCTTGACCATAACAATGATTTTCTGAAGATGTTGTTTACATTGATTGAAACAAAGAGAAGTCAGGGGATAATAAATGTTGACTTCAGATTCGAAAAGGTTCTCGATATGATTTCTCCTAAAAAGGTAATGGATGATATCAGACAAGCGAGAAAAGAGATACATTATCTCTATGATAAATATGATGAATTGGATGAAGGAGATCCTAAAAAGCTTGATTTAGGAGACAAATTGAATTATAAGTTTGAAGAAGCGAGACAGAACTATAACAATGTTATGGCTATGTTGCCCCTTGCTATAGAAGACATAAAGACAAGGCTGCTTTTAGGTGGCGGAGATGACAAGGGAAGTTCTCAGGCTGTTCAGATTGGTATGCTTACAATAGGCGAAACGGGAGAACTTAAAATTATAGAAGCTCCAAAAGAAGAAAGCAATGCGTTGATGCTTGCATCAGAAAATAGCAATACAAGCCTCGTTTCTATTTTTGAATCAGACTATGACGATGTTTCAGACTCACCATCATCATATGTCAGGGATCTTGTGGTAAGAACTTTCTGTCCGCTTCCAGCGACATTGACAGAGGTTGATATCGATAAAGAAATAGCAAATTATAAGGCGTATCTTGAATTCTATACAAAGGCAAAGGACGACTTTGTAAAAGCTTCAAAGCCTTTAGTTGAAAAAATTCTTGGCGTAAAAATGTTTTTTGACCAATACAATTCAAAGACCAGAGGTATGAGACCTGCTCTTCTTATTACAAATAACAAGCTTGACATGACTGTTAAAAGCAGTAATGTTCCAAGACTTGAAACATACCTCAACACTGTTAACGCGAAAAATGATTTTTCAAATACTGTCTGGATGGGGATAGTACCTGCGATAGAATTGGAATCAACCGGTAAGCCTAAGGTTGGTAAGGTTATATTCCAGGGAAACAAAGAAGTAAAAAAAGAAGGAAATACCATTGAATCCCTTACTGCCCTGTTGCAGGTAATGAGAAAATACAGGGTTCAGGTTTTCTTCAACTTCCAGGCAAATGAAGAAACTACGTTCAACAATGTGGCAACCACAGGTGTTGATAAATATATGGACAAATGCCAGCTTATGACGCGTCAGGATTATAGCGAGTTTGCAATCCCATGTTTGCCTAACTTCACTATAATTCCAAAGGATAAATCAGGCGTCGTAATAGATACGATCATTGAGAAGACTGAGGATGGCGGAGTTCGAGTATCCAATGCGAAGGAAGATATACTTAAGCTGTGGATACAAGGCGTATACGTAGATGCTTCATATGTTGCGGCAGGCTTGGTTGCTGCTTATCAATGTCCTGAATATCTTAAGGAATGTTCCTTCAGGAATACCAGCAGAAATTATCCAGGCGTAAGGTTTGATATAGAAGCCGGCGATAACTGCTTAAGAATGGTAACAACCATGGCAAAAGAAATAACAGGCTTTACTAATAATATTAAAGATGAAATAAACAAGAGAAGCTTCGGTTTTGTATTTTCCTCTGAAAATGCTCAGTTAGAAGGAAAAGATATTAAGAGAATCACTGTTTATAAGGCTAGAAGTCTGGCGATGACCGACAGTGGTTTCGATTCCATATACAAAACAATTGTAAGCACTTACATAGAAAGAATACTGAGATTTACAACCAACGATTTCAAACAGGATAAGATTGAAGTGTTCTTTAGCAACAATCCAAGCAGCCAGAAAGAAAAATGGAAAAACGACAATAAGTTTATTAATTCCGTTGTTCACCCTGGTGATGACCTGAATTTCTCAATTGATGAATTAACAAACTTGTGCCAGATAGATCTTGCGTTCAATGGAAATGTTAAGAATCTGGAAGTACTTATTTCTAAGAGCACAAGCGCTGCAGGCGCTAAATAAAAACAGGTATTAATGCTTTGAAATAATTAAAGAAATGACTTTATGCTATATTAAAATCATTGTTAATCTTACATTTAGCAGAGCAAAATAACGAACGGTTTTAACGGTATTTTGCTATAGATAAATGTAAAAGATTAATTGATTTTAATAAAAATATTAACAAAGCTTGAAGCGTCTTTAATAAATTTCAAGGAGTGTTAATATAAATTAAAATTAATAAATAGGGAGGGTTTGATTATGGCATTTAAATTAGCAGTATCACCAGCAAGCGTAGGAGGTGGAGGAGATTCCTTCAACCTTGATGAAAAGGTTATAAAAGCAGTAACTTATAAGACAGATACACCTGATGATTCAAACGCTAGATCACATGATGTAGGCGCAATCCTTGAAATCAGAGGTAATTTGTTGCAGGCTGCTGAAGAAGATACTAAGAAAATGGCTAAATGGTCACTTGAAAGCGCATTACCTTATAAGAATGTTGTTATAACACAAACTGCAGGCAGTTTTGTTATGAGAGAATACACATTTACTGAAGGCTTCGTAGTTGATTATACAGAAGAATTTTCAGAATCAGAAGGTGAAGGTAAATTTACTCTTATAGTGAAACAGAAGAAGGAAAACATCAAAGATGTAAAAATTGAAGGTGGATACGGCGCATAATGCAGCTTGTATTACTTGAAACTTGTCTTACATATCTTGTTAGGATTTAAAAGGCAGAAAGTTCTGCCTTTTAAATCCTAATAATAATTTGCTGGATATTAATAAGGCTTTTTGTTTTTTATGGTTCTTTATTGATTGAAAGGGAATATGTGGTATGAAAAAAATCGAAGCTTTACAACATTTCAATGATAACTATGTAAAAGAAAAACGCGATCAGAAACTGAAAGAACTTGACGAATTCTATAACATAAACAGGGATGTTTTAGCTAAAGACATACTTGAGGCTTTCAGGAATGTTTGCGTTAAGGCTGGAAAATTGCAGCTTGAAGGCATAAAAGAGAATATTGCGTATATTTCTTTTTCAATGGTACGTGTTAAGCTCCTCAACAATGATTACAAGTATTTTGTTGATGCGTATAACGAGATTCTATATCTTGACGAGGTTCAATGCAGGAGCTATTATGACGCAAGCTGGGCTTTCAGATTTCTTGAAGAGTTTGAGAAGGAACTAGAGCAGAGCAGGAAACTATACATAAATAAAATCTTAAAATCAGATATTGAAAAAATTAAGCTTCAGGATGCTGCTCTATACAATGACTATATTGTCAAGCTTGCGACGTATGTAATGCCTGAGGCGGTCAAGATAAAAGAATACCTTGATCTGAAAAGAGAAGAAGTAGTAGATATTAGAGTTGGCGAGTATAAAGCTTCACGGCAGGTTGTATACAAAGAAGACTTAAGAATAAAAGACTCAGGCTCCATTAAGTCATGGCTCGAAGGGAAATATGAACTTGAATACGAGCATGAGGTTTTAAGAAACCTTGACTTATCCGGCGGTGATTATGAGGGAATTGATTTAAGCTACAGCGATTTTACCGGAAGCGATCTTTCAAAAAGTAACTGGAGAAAATCAACACTAATCGGCGCAAATTTTTATAAGGCAAATCTTGATGGTGTAGACTTTGGACAGGCAGATCTTAGTGATTGTGATTTGAGAGAAGCAATATTAAAAAATACAAGTTTTGCCGGCGCGCAATTACAAGGCGCCAGATTCTTGGAAAAGGATATTTCATTACTCAATTTGGATGAGGTACAGAAAAAAGATATAATTGCTTTATAGTCAGCTGAAAAATCGTAATTTTGAGTAGATCAGATAGAAGTTGTTATTTGAAAGTTGCTCTAATCGGGAGGAATAGGATGGAATACTATATCATTTCCCAGGATGATAGAATTATTGATTATGCCGAACCTACGGGACTATCTAAGGTTATAAGCAGGGATGCTGTCAGAAATGGTGACATAGATACATTGAATGATGAACCTGTGCAGGTATTTATTAAGGAAAAAGCCGAAAATGAGTACATAGATTTTATAGAAAAGCCAATACCTCTTATAACGGATAAAATAAAACAAGTTTTTGATATGTATGAAAAGGATATATTTTATAAACCAATAATGTTAGCCGATTCAAAACGTATGAAGGTGGCTCTGTATCATCTTATTGTGCCTCAGAAGCTCAATTGTCTATCGCAAAAGAGCGAATTTTATCCTGATGGAACATTAAAGAAATTGGTGCTGGATAAAGGCAAAATAGAATCGACTAAAGTATTTTCAGTAAAGGGAATAAAAGAAGATTATTTAATTATTGAATTGGATGTAGTTGAAAGTATCTTAAGAAGAAATTCCACAGGGATTAAACTTAAAAAGGCTGAAGTAGAGTCTTGATGAAATAGAGTCTTGAAAGGAATAACAATATGGCAAATTTCTATGAAGTGCTTGGAATTGGTAGAGATGCCACTCTGGAAGAAATTAAAAAGGTGTATAAAAAGCTGGCAAAGAAGTATCATCCGGATTTAAATCATGGTGATAAGCAAGCTGAACAAAAATTTATTGAAATAAAAGAAGCCTATGATACTCTAAGTGATGAAAGCAAAAAAAAGGCTTACGATTCAAAACTTGACGGCGGAAGCGCCGATATTCCAAATCAACAGGGCAAGAAAGGCAAAAGCGCAAGATATGAGCCGTCAGAACCTGTTAAATTTGATTTTGAGGAAGTCGAAAAAAGCTTTGAAAGGTTTTTTGGTTTCAACCCGAAGACTAATAAAGTTAACATAGATAAGGATAAAGAGAAAAAAAAGAATCCTCTTGATACAACAGCGGCATTTGAAAAGTTCTTTGGAGTAAAGAGAAACAAGTAATGATAAAGGATTTCTATAAGGGGGTTAAATTATGAGTAAAGGCGCGAAAGCACCGGATGTAAAAAATAATTTTAAGAAATATATTAATGAAAAGAAGATGGAGGCGTATTCCGATAAGAATAAAGCTCTCTGGATTATGATAATTGACATAGCTATTGTGGTTTTATCATTAGCTACTTTATATTTTATATTTTTTATTGATAAGGATAGACCACTGCTTGATTACTTAGGATATGCGGCAATAGCATTATTTATTGGTTTTGTAGTATTTAAGGCTATTACCATCGGGTTTACTAAAGAAAGAAGCTCTAATCTAACAAAGATTGTGCTGATTGACGATGATGGCTCAACTGTAAAGACTTGGAATCTCAAAGGTAAGATTTCATTATTGATAGGTAAAAATTCAAATGAAAACGAAGTGGATATAGATCTTTCTGAGACAACTTATTCATCCTTGGTCAGCAGACAGCATGCAGTTCTGAATTATTCGAAGAACTGCTGGTATATTGAGGATATCGGTTCCTCAAACGGAAGCGGATTAAAGAAGGAAGATGAAGACGCAAAGTTTAAGCTCGAGGCTGGAAAGCCTTATGAATTAAATGCTGGAGATACAATTTACATCGCAAATACCAAGTTGATATTAAAATAAATTTGACAGTATTATTACAATTTACAAAAGCGGCTTAATACTTAAATAAGTGGGGGAATTCAAATGAGTGATTTGGTAAGATGCTCGAACGGGCATATGTATAATACAAAGAGATATGGTAATAAATGTCCTTTCTGTGACGCAGGACTTGAGAAAGCAGGCAGAAAAGTATCACAGCCTGCGATAGACAGTGAAAAGACCCAAACGACTGATGATCCTATTGGAATAGAACCTGTTGTTGGATGGTTGGTTTGTATAGATGGAGAACAAAAGGGCAAGGACTACAAGATAAGAAAAGGAAAGAACTTTATCGGCAGATCTGATGAGATGGATATTGCAATTCTCGGAGATATTTCTATTTCCAGAAAAAATCATGCTGCTATAAGTTATAATCAGAAGCAGAGAAACTTTTTTCTGATTCCTGGAGATGGAGCAGGTCTTGTGTACCGAAATAATGAAGTAGTTTTTATGCCTGTTGAATTATCTTCATACGACCTTATTGAAATAGGAAAAAGTAAACTAATATTTATTCCCTTGTGTGGGGTGCATTTTGATTGGGAAAACACTGACGAAGAGGTATGATTCTTATGATTGATAACTACTTGCAAGGTCCCTATATATACGTTTTTATATCCATTATAACCATATGCGTATTGTTTTACTTAAGGTATTATCTGAAAAATGCAAAAAAGGAACAATACATAGTAATTGGTAATGGTCAGACAGTCGGGAAAAGGGACGAGCAGGAGGATAATTTTTCAACAGTAGAAAATGAAAAGGGAGTTCTGGCTGTTCTTGCTGATGGAATGGGTGGATATACAAACGGCAGAATATCTTCAAGCATTGCAGTTAACACTTTTGTAGAGGATTTTTCAAGCGCCTATAGCATTTATCCAATTGAGGATTTTTTCAGAAATGCCGCGAGGATCAGTAACAGGGCAATTCTTGACAGATCTAAAGGATTAAGATCGGGAACTACCTTAGTTTCAGTCATAATAACTGAAGGCATGCTATACTGGGCGTCAATTGGCGACAGCGCAATAGCTCTCTTCAGGAACGGAGAATTTATCAACCTCAATAAAAAGCACATTTTTGAATCAGAGCTTGAGCAGCAATACATATCCGGTAAGATATCCGAAGCGCAGATGCTCAATAATCCTATGAAAAAGAGGATTACCAGTTATCTTGGAGCTGAGGTTCTTAAGGATATCGAAATGTGTGAAAAGCCAATAAGACTGACTGCCGGAGACAAAGTTATACTTTGCAGCGACGGTGTTTATAATAGCGTAACTGAATTGGAAATGGAAAACATACTTATGGAAAGGATAAAACCTTTTGATGCAGCTGAAGAAATCATTGAAATGATAAGGGCTAAAAACTTTCCTAAGCAGGACAATGCAACAATAATAATAATAGAAGTTTGTCATTGATATCAATAATAATTTATTTATAGATTAATATGGGCGTTTCAAAAAAATTCCTTGTTCAAGTTTATATGACGAAAACCCAATATATCAAGTTTTTGAAACGACCAGTTGCTAAGTTTTTTTGATACTACCTAATGGTTTTAATATGATTAATTGCTCATAATCAAATATAGAGATACAGAAGTTATGCGCGGAGGTTAAAATGAGGAAGAACAGCATAGAGTTTAAAACCGGCTTTACTTCAGAAGCGGGAACATATAGAACTAATAAAGATTTCTTTGCATATGTTGAGTTGGATGATATTGCATGCTATATTGCAGCTGATGGTATAGATTCGGACGAGGAAGTAAGAAGCGCAGAATTAGCTGTTAATAGTTTTTTTGAGTGTTTCATGGAAAAGCCAACAATGTCAAGAAGAAAAATCAAAAATTATATTATGGAGGTTCATAAAACTCTTATAGGAAACAGCACAAGTGTAAGGCTCAAAGCAAGCATGATAATCCTAGTTACCGATTATACGAATATGATCTGGGCTGTAGCTGGAAATGCAAGGCTCTACTTCTTTAGAAATGGCGGTTACAGTTTCCGAAGCAAGGACCAGAGCGTAACGCAGATGATGGTAGATGCGGGTAAGGTTTCTGAAGAAGAGTGTAATTTCCATGATGAACGGAACAATCTGACTAGCTTTATGGGCCAGGCTAAGGGTTTCAAGCCGTATATATCAAAGAAGGTTAAGTTAAGTGACGGGGATTCAGCTATACTTTGCACCTCAGGATTCTGGGAGAACATAGATAATTTGGACCTCGTTGATGCTTTAAAGGAAGGAAAAGAACCTAATGAAGTAATCTGCGAGCTTGAAGACATATTTCTGTCAAGGCAGAATAAAGTTATTAATAATTATACGCTTGCCGCATTATTTATGAATAAGGTCTATAAAGAAGGACCGAAACAGGATAAAAGGATTAAAATGGCTAAAAAGATCGGAATGATTCTTGTGCCTATAATTATAGTGGCATCTATAGGACTGGTAGTAAGGAGCGTTCATAAAAAGAATCTTGCAAATGATGCAATAGCCTATGAAAAAGACGGGGATAAAAAACTTAAAGACAAGGTCTACAACGATGCGATGAAGGCTTATGAGAATGCTGAAGACGCGGTAAAGAACCTAAAGAAGCAGGATGACATTGATAGGGTTGATAAGAAGTATTCAATACTGCAGAATATTATCGAAGGAGACGAATTATTCGCTAAACAGGATTTTGAAAACGCGAAAAAAAGTTATAACAATGCTCTGAGTTATTTAAAGTTTATGGTAGAGTATGACGAAAGCAGCTTTGACAAAGAAGATTTAAAGCTTGATATACAAAGCAAGCTGGAGGATACAAAGAAATGTCTTCAGGTATTAGATCTCTCCGCGCAAGGCGACAAAGAGGCTGAGAATGAGAATTACAAGGGAGCTATAGGTTTATATAAAAGCGGTAAAACCCTTGCGAGCGATATAAATTATGCAGATATGGAAGATAAACTTAGTAAAAAAATAGACGAAGCAGAAGGAAAATTGAAAGACGCGGCAGCTGCAAGCGACGGCAAGGCAAAAGAAGATAAGCAATTTAAAAAGCTCATTGAGGATATTAAGAGTGATAGAAAAGACGTTGACGACTTTATAAAAGAGGGCGATAAGCTAGCGGAAGCAAAGGCTTATGAAAAAGCAATAATCAGATATAACAGCGCCATTGATGGGTGTAAAAAGATTGAAGATTTGTTAGGAAGCGATGACAATAAACCTTTTAAAGACAGAAAAGAAATTAAAGAACTCAAAGAATTAAAGGATCTCAAAGATGTTAAAACAAAACTGGACGACAAAATAATTGATTTAGAAAAGTTATCAGAAGATGAAAAAAATAAAGAGCAAGGCAGTCCAAAGCCATCAGGGCATTAATACATTATCGTTTATCAAGGCAGATTAAAATAAATTAATCTTTACATTTATCTATTGCAAAATACCTTAAAGCGTTTTTGTTTACTTTGCGAAATATAAGTATAATGGTTTAATTTAAATAATTTGATAAATATAATGAATTTATAGGTATATATGGTAAATTATATTAAATTAAGAAAGAGGTGGATTGATTATGTCAAGTTATGTTGTGCAAGGAGCAAAACTAAAATGCAGCTTCGGAGATAATGAAAGTAATTTCCAAATTCCGATGGATCATAAAATATCAATAAATAATAAACCTCAGGGAAATATAATGGATTTTAAACCCAATATGAATATACTTCCTTTTGGAATGTGCAGCAGTTTGGCTAATCCCACAGTGGCGGCGGCAACAGCGGCAAATTACGGAAGGCTTCAAAAGATGCCCTGCATACCTGTTACTGTAACGCCTTGGTTCAATGCAAAAATGAATGTTTTATTGGAGAATTTTCCCGCAATGCTGGATTGTTCGAAGACAACATGCATGTGGTGCGGAATTATCAGTATAACAGACTGTGGCCAATAGTATTCTTATCGCTAAATTAACTATGATTTTGCGTTTGTAGTTTTCTTATACCAAGGAATTTAAGATTTCTTTTCAAAATTTGAAATTTATTAAGGTGGGGGGATATTATGGCAAGCAAAACAACAATAGCATACGGAAATATAAAAATAAAATCGCCGTATACGATTAAAACCATACTTGACTTAAGGATAGAGAGAAGGATTAATGAGCATTCAAAAATCTTTATTTCAGGCATTATTCCCGATGAAAATAAAGACAAATATGTCGAACAGGCAACTACAAAAGACATAATAGAGGTAACTCAGGTAGATGATAATTCAGCAACTGCTAACCTTTTTAAAGGGGTCATTACAAACATTGGAATCAGGGCGGTAAGAGGCGTATACTATATTGAACTCGAAGGCGCGTCCTCAACCTTTGAAATGGATATAAAACTAAAAAGACGTTCATTCCAGAACAAAGAT
>JAUZPS010000529.1 GCA_030705945.1 Bacillota bacterium | reverse complement strand
TTAATTTCATCGAGGAGCAGTTTGTAAAAGGTAATCGCTTTGATAGCATGGAAGACCTTAACAGCAAAGGTAAGGAATTTGTAAACGATTGGTGTAATGAAGTCCATACTACAACCAAGCGCATTCCAAATGAATTCTATGAGAATGAAGAGAAAACGGTATTACAGCCGCTACCAAAAGGGCGACTCAATATCGAAAAACAACTTGTAAAAAGGATTATCAGTTATGATAGTTATATAAGTGTTTCAACAAATAAATACAGCCTCCCAGTTAAATATGCAGGTAAGCAGGTACAATATCGATTGGTATATGGTTTTCGTATAGAAGTTTATACAATGGATATGGAACACATTCTTACGTTGGAACAAAAGGAATTGAGACATGGTATATACAAAAATGATGATCATTATGCTGACATTAAGACAGTTTCCAAGTCTATTCCCCAGATAAGACGTGATTTCACTGCAATATTTGAAAACGGTGGAAAGTACCTTGAGGCTGCAGGCAGAAAATTCGATCAGCCTACATATCATGCGCGAAAATTACTGCAGTTACTTGACTTATACGAATCGAAGGACCTTGATAAGATCCTTGCCTACGCACTGGCGCATGATATCTTGGATGTCAAATCCATAAAAGAACTGATTAAGGATAAGGGATATGAGATTATCCACGGTCATGAAAGCGAAAAGTTAGCCGAATCGATAACAGACGGTCTGATAAGAAACTGCGACTATTACGAAGAAAACAAAAGGGAGGCTATAAAATTATGAGCTGGAGAAAAAACATGAAGGATGAGCATCTGGAAGAAATGCTCCGAAAGCTCAAACTAACGGATATTCGCAAAAATTACCAAGATGCAATCGAAGAAGCTATAGAAGCGAAGGAGGGCTACCGAGAATTTCTGATAAGGCTTGCCGCAATGGAGATAGATGGCAGAAAAAAGCGACGTGGAGATCGCATGGTTGTACAAGCTGGATTTGATTACATAAAAACACTTGATGATATTGAATACGAATTTAACGGCTCGATAAACTATCAGCGTATCAAGGAACTAGGAACACTGGAATTCATCAATCGCAGAGAAAACATCATAATCATTGGTCCCCCTGGTGTAGGGAAAAGTATGATCGCTACGGGAATTGGCATGAATGCCTGCATAGCGGGACAGAAAGTGATTTTTGCCAATGCCAAGGAACTTACTGATGACTTGTATAACGCTATGAAAGAAGGCGGGCTGAAAGAGGAATTGAACAGAATCGATAAGGCTCCACTTTTAATAGTGGATGAATTATCGTATTTGAAAATGGATAAAGAAAGAGAGAGCATATTCTTCCAAATCGTCAGACAAAGATACGAAAAAAGCTCCCTCATAATAACTACCAACCTCCCACTGGGAAGATGGGACGAGGTATTTACCGGACAGCTTGCAGCCACAGCTATACTTGACAGGCTGGTTCATCACTGCCATGTGATTAATATAACAGGTGACAGCTTCCGTGTCAAAGGAAATGAATTTTTGCGTAATAAGGAAGGAGCATTGCTATGAAAAATACAATGGAAACCCAAAATATGTTTATTGAACCGATAAATGAACCTGACAAAAGTGCTACAGTCCATAAAGATATTAATACTCTACACTCTTGCGACCAAAGCCTTGAAGAGGTAGATATGAATCCATACAACCTCATGTATTACCTGTTTAGGGAGATTGTAGGACTGGAACACAAGGTAATAGAACTTCGTCAGGAAGTGAACCTCATATCCCCAGGAAAAAGATTTGATGCTAAAACCATATCAGGACGTATACAGTGATTTAAGCGGCTATTACAATGACCATCCTGGATATAAGAAGTATGTGAAAATATATCAAGAGGAACCTTATGACGGCAATTGGGGGCAGCTTTCGAACTCATCTGACTCCTACGAGGAAATACTTCTTGGCAAAAAGGATTCCTAATTACAAAGCAGCAATTATCATTGTGTTAACGATGATAGTTATAGGATTAAAGGAAGGAGATATCTCATGAGAATAAAAAAACTTGAGAGTATTGATTTTAAGATATTTGTTGATATCTTTAATAACCATGGAAAACAGGCAGCTATAGAACATGTTACTGAAACCTATGGGGTCAGGTATGATACCATAGTTAAAAGGCTACGACATGATTCTGAATATATATTTGATCAAAGCCGGGACAGGTATGTTCTAAAGCCAGGTAGTAGTTCTGAAAATTCATTTTTAACTGTTGAAGAGCTTTGTAATACAGATAAACACAAGACCATGCGATCTGATGTCATTGATTCTGATAAAATTATATCCAACCTGATAAAAGATAAATTCTTTGAAATTAGTAAATATGTAACTTTGGAGAATAGCAGCAGAAAAATAATTTTAAAGATTGATTCTGCAAGGGCTGCAGGTTATGGGATTGAATATGAGTAGTGTGTTTCTGATATTAATTAATTTACATAAAGCTACAGTTGTTAATGGTTTGTACAAATCAAATATTACTACAGTTAGGCGAAAAAGCTATCAGGCATAAGAGTTTGATGTAAAGTGATTTTCTTTGCATCGAACTCTTATGCGGCGCGGAAAAGGGGGTGCAGGGGGAATCATCGCGGAGGGTTCCCCTGCCCCGTAAGAAATACCCTAAAAATGTTTTCAAAAAGGTGGTGAGAATATGCGATTTCTTTGCAAAACAGAGAAAGATGAATGGACTGGTAATATACGAGACATTAAATTGCAAAATAATGTTTATGAATTCTGGATAGAAAGCAGATCAAGCATTATGGTTGTATTTGGACCCACATCAAGGGGTGGCTTTGCTTGCTTTCCTGATTTTCAAGTTGGGTGTCATTTAGTGAGTTTGAAAGATAAATTTTGGAATACAGAAAAGCTTGTTGAAATATTAGGCAAAGTAGATGGAACAACCGTCTCAGCTGCTTTAACAAAATTGGCAGATACTAATCTCAATGATGTTTAAATTTATTGATTTATGTGTTCAATTCTATTCGTTAAAAAATAGTGTTTTTAAAAAAGTTTATAAAAAGTAAGTGTTCAATTCTAAATATAAATTTCTTAAAAAAGTGTTCAATTCTACTTGACAATCAACACAACTTATTTCCGTATGCAAGCTTCTTATGGAACAGAATAAAGAAATTAGTATCAAGATGGATAATCTTATACAACAAATAAATCTGTCTAACCACCGTCGTTTTGGCTCCTCAAGTGAGAAGGATAAATATCCAGAAGGCTATGAACAAATATCGGTTTGTTTTAATGAAGCTGAAGCTATTTCAAATTCTGGTATTGCTGAACCTGAATATGAGGCAGTTGTTCCTAAGCCATATAAACGTAAAAAACAAAAAGGCAAGCGTGAAACTGATCTTGCCAATTTTCCAGTGGTACATATTGAACATAAACTTTCAGAGGAAGAACTGATCTGCAGCGAATGCGGAAAATTACTTAAAGTTATTACAACAGAAAAAACCAGTTATCTTAGGTTTGTCCCTGCTCATTTTGAAAGAGAGGAACATGAAGTCTATGTATATGGTTGTGAGGATAGCAAGTGTGAT
>JAUZPS010000528.1 GCA_030705945.1 Bacillota bacterium | reverse complement strand
TTCTGCCGTGACTTTTCCTCCCTCAACTCCAACATGACCAATGGCAATGGCCTTACCTTTTTTTATCGCAATCTTTTCTGCCGCTTCAAGCTGTTTGATCACATGGCTTTTAGGCATCTGTCCATCAAGAAATATATTACGTTCATAGCAAGTAACTCCTTTTTGGTCTGCAATTTTCTTACAAACAGGGCGCCTTGCTGTCATGCTGTCGACAAAATAGAGATTTTTCTCCTTAATAACCTCAAGAATGCTGTCCATAATGTTTTCATCATTACTGGCTTTTGACCCCATATGGTTATTGGCGCCCACAGCAAATGGCACATTATCAAATGCATCTCTGACAATAGCTGATACCTTGCTATTATCCATACCCGCTAATATCGGTCTAGGACCTAACCAACTGATCTTGCCTGACACAGGCTCCATCGAGAGATGCGCAATAACTTCAAACCCCTTCTCCTTTGCTGCTATAGCGTCCGATTCCGAAAACTCCAAAAAAGGCATAACCGCAAAAGTCAGATGCCTGTTGATTGACATCATTTCTTTAACGCCTAGCCTGCTCTGGCCAAAATCATCAATGATTATAGCAAGCTTGCCCCCGTTATTTTTTCCAACAGGAGCGTCAATATTAGGCTCATCAGAAAAGTCGCCAACGCTTAAATTAGAATTTGTCGCCTCTATATAAAAAATAATTGAACCTATAAATACCAAACATAAAACTGATAAAACAAAGAATCTGAAATATTTCTTATTTATTAATATAAACCTTAGTTTCATAGCTCTTATCCCAACCTCAAATATTTCTTATAATATAAAGCATTAGTCGTAATCCACTCGTTTTTGTTCTACAAGGTACTTATAGACACCTTGAGCTATAGCTATGGCAATCTGATCTCTGAAACTATCTCTCATAAGGTATCTTAGTTCTGCTTCATTAGTAAGGAACCCCGTCTCCACAATAGCCCCTGGAATTTTTGCGTTATTTAATAAAAAATAATTTCCTTCAACAGGGTCATGTATTGTACGCTTTTTTCCATCAACAATAATATTGTTTAGCGCTCTTTGAACACAATACGCCAAAGTCTTATTTTGTTGAAATCTATTATTAAAAAATACTAATGAGCCATCAGCGTTTAAGTTTTTAACATGGCAATTACCATGAATGCTAAGGAATAATTGAGCATTATTACTATTTATAATATCAACCCGAGCGTTTAAATCTTTTTGATGCCTTGTGCCATCTTTGCCGCTTAAATTTTCCAAAGACATATCATTTTCGCGGGTCATTACAACCTTATACCCCATTTGTTCAAGATATACCTTAAGTTTTTGGGATATATCAAGATTGATATCCTTCTCCAATATCCCCTGCCTTGTTGTTCCTCCATCAATGCCTCCATGCCCAGGATCAATAACTATTATCCCGCTGTTTGGATCAATAAATTCACTCACAGGAAGGTTTCTTATTTGCAGGAACATAAAAATTGCCGTTATGACTATAACAGTTATACACAAAAAAATTATTATTTTACACCTGCTAATTATTAATATTTTTAAATAGGACATAATTTACCTGACAATATATTTATATGCTTTATATATATATTAATTCCGCTAATTTATGCAGAGTATTTGTTTACATTTAGGTAGTATCAAAAAAACTTAGCAACTGGTCGTTTCAAAAACTTGATATAATGGGTTTTCGTCATATAAACTTGAACAAGGAATTTTTTGAAACGCCCTTATCAATTCTTTACTTCCGACAGAATTTGACTTATAATTTTTATTATGAGTTAATTATTTTCCTTTTTAATTTTCTTTATAAGCTCATAACAAATTACATATCCGGCAGTCTATATCTAGATTTTTCTTCCCGACCGGATAATATTAATAGAAGTATTTTGGAGGTCATCATGTCAAGAAAAGTAATTATGGGCAATGAGGCTATTGCCCTCGGCGCGATCAAAGCCGGTGTTAATGTTGTTACCGGCTATCCTGGCACACCTTCTACTGAAGTTCTCGAAACTATAGCAGAAAATAACCCCGGAGACATTTACGTCGAATGGTCCGTTAACGAGAAGGTTGCCCTTGAAGTAGCCGCTGGAGCCGCATACGCGGGAGCTAGAGCGCTTGTTACCATGAAACAGGTTGGGTTGAACGTTGCTTCAGACCCCTTGATGAGTCTTGCGTACATTGGAGTTAAAGGGGGTATGGTCGTGCTTGTAGCAGACGATCCAGGCCCTTTTTCTTCCCAGACGGAGCAGGATACACGACATTTTGCGCGTTTTTCCAACTTACCTGTTTTTGATCCATCCTCACCCGAGGAAGCTTTTGAAATGATTCAAACCGCGTTTGAACATTCAGAGCAGTTAGGTCTCCCTGTTTTTTTCAGGCCTACTACAAGAATATGTCATTCCTGCAGCACGCTGGATATTCCCGAAGCTGGTGAGAGACACAAGGCCGATGGTTTTGTTAAAGATCCCCGCTGGGTCATTTTCCCCAGCCTTTCATATAAAAAGCACCTTCAACTTGAAGAATTGCAGAAAAAGATAAGCGATAGCTTCTCAGACCTAGCTTACAATAAAATAACCGGCAATGGTAATAAGGGCATCGCAGCCTCCGGAATTGCATACGCATATGTCAAGGAAACGCTTTCATCTTTAGGCGTAAGTATTAAATTAATGAAAATAGGCACGCCATATCCCTTCCCACAAAAACTTGGTACAGAATTTATGGAGAACCTTGAAGAAATTCTGGTTTTCGAGGAATTAGATCCTGTTATTGAAGAAAGTTTTCTAGAAATTTGCGCGTTAAAAGGCAGCAACCCCAGGATTCTTGGAAAGAAAACCGGGCACTTGCCTTATGCGGGTGAATACAGTTACGAATTGGTAAAAGGGGCGATAGCAAAGTTTTTGTCCCTTGATATACAGCTTAGCATACCTGAGCCTCCTCCGGAACTTCCGGTAAGGCCGCCTGTGTTATGCGCCGGATGTCCCCACAGAGCCTCATTTTATGCAGTCAAGACCGCTTTGCATAAGCAAAAGGCAGTTTTCTCGGGGGATATAGGATGTTACACCCTTGGAAACGCCAAACCCCTTGAAATGGTTGACACTTGTCTTTGTATGGGAGCGGGTATAACTATCGCGCAGGGCTTGCAAAGAGTTGAGCCTGATGTCAAACATATAGCTTTTATTGGTGATTCCACCTTCTTCCATACTGGAATTCCAGGAATTATAAACGCGGTATACAACAATACAGATATTACAGTGGTCATTCTCGACAACAGCACTACAGCTATGACCGGTAACCAACCACACCCTGGAACCGGTAATACTATGATGAGAAGCGTTACTGAAAAGGTTGACATATACAATATGGTAAAAGCGTGCGGAGTAAAAAGCATAGCAAGGCTAAATCCGCTTAATCAGAAAGACGCTGTCAATGCAATTAAAGAAGCTGTTGCCTATAACGGTCCAGCAGCTGTCATTTTTGAAGCCCCATGCATCGCCTTACAAAAGCAACCAGTAAGACTAGCTATAAATGAAAAGTGTACCTCATGTAAAAAGTGCATCCGTGAGGTTGGTTGTCCCG
>JAUZPS010000527.1 GCA_030705945.1 Bacillota bacterium | reverse complement strand
GCTATTATTTCTGACGATTCTGTAGATTATTGTATAGGCAAAATTTATGATGCTGTTAAAGAGAAAGGTGACGAATAAGCTTTGATAATCACTGCCTATCATGGAAACTCAGATATCATGTGGGATTACGAAAACAACCAACCACATACTCAACACACAACATCACCTGTTCCATTCATTTTAGTTTCTGATATTAAATGCAAACTAGATAGAAGAGAATCATTGTCTGATGTTGCGCCAACAGTTTTTGATTTGATGGGACTAAAAAAGCCAAAAGAGATGACTGGAACCAGTTTGATTATCAGAGAATAACTGAACTTACTTGAGTTGTTCGCCTTTTAAATCATTTGGGTCATCTAGTTGGTCTAATCTGGCAAATGCATCTAGCCATTTTTGCAAATAGTCTGGTTTAAAAAACTGTAGTGCATACAAGTCTGGCTCACCTAATGCGTCAGATAATGGCTTTAATTTGTCCATCCAATTACCTACTCCAAGATAAGGCTGATCGGCATTTGAGATCCCTAAAAATTTCAATTCTTGACCTTCAAACTCAGCTTTTAGATTTTCTAACACTTTATCACCTTTTATATTATCAATATCCAAATTGTGATCCAGGAGATATAAATCTGCAACCTCATGTGTACCTGAAGCAAAATACTCACTCCAAGATTTATAAAAGGTAAATTTAGCATCTACACCTAACTTATCGAAAAGCATTCGGTAACATTCTTCTAATTCCTCATCATCGTCAAAAACTACAATGTTCATAAAACAGTTTGCAAATAAGTAGAGATATTATTTTGCATCATACTATAAAGTTTGCTGTATTGAACTGTGATACTTGGTGTTCCAATTGCATATGGTCCAACTTGATAAGCATCAAAAGTGAACATCATTCCACCATCGCTAAAATTCCAATTCTTAAAATTGTCTGCAACGGCAGTAGTTCCAGCGTTAACTGAAGTTGCGTCTCCATCTGACCCCATCATATTCATAAGATCAATTCTACAAATACTGGACAAATTATTTAAATAGCCTGTTGTTGAATTGAAAACATCATTCAAACCTAACTCCTTTTGTGTATTTAAATCAAAGTTGAAAGTCTTCACAATTGGAGCTCCATGAGCGCCACCGCTAAAGAAATCTCCGGTTATTAAAATACTAAGAAGATTACTGCTCTTATATTCAACAGTATATTCCATAGTCAAGCTAAATTTTGATGTTCCAGGAACATAGCCTGTTGGGTCCTTTATGGAAGTTATTTCTGAGTTAACAAAGGTCATTATTGAAGTGTTTACAAAATCTGCTAATGACTGATTTGAGCTTGAAGCCTTAGGATAAGTAACATCAATGGTGTATGAAGTTCCACTATCCGTTAGGCTTTGTGGTGTAATTTTTATATCTGTCGTACTACTGACTGGAGCGCTTACAGGCGTTTGATCTACAGTAGGCTGGAGTGAAGCGTTGTCTGTAACTGATCTTAAAGCAATATTATTGAATAGCAAAATTCCAATAATAGTTAACATGCACAAGAATACACAGGCAAATACAAATACGAGAACAATAATTAGCCATGGTTTATTTTTTGAATTATTCATAAATTAGAAATATTAAGTATATGTTATTGTAACTAATTTCCCAATTATAATGAAATTTTTTTTGCTTTAAAACCCTACAATAGGTAGAATTCTGTATTAACTATTTAAATTTATGCCTTCAGTAGAACTAATTATTTGCTTAGGAAAAAACATTTACGATGATGGATCTTTAGATAATATCTTGAAATTAAGGGTAGAAAAAGCAGTCGAGGTTTTTCTTAGTAATCCAAACTCAAGATTGATTTTAACTGGAGGTAAGGGATATTCTGACACAAGAAAATCTGAAGTTTCTGAAGCAGAAGCTATGTACAAATATGTCGCAGAAAAATATCCAAATTTAAATTTTAATAATATAATTGTAGAAAAAAATGGAAAGAGCACAATAAACCAACTTTGTTTAATCAAAAAAGAAGTTGTTTTACCAAATAACTATAGGAAGATAGCTTTAGTAACCGATGAAGTTCATATGAAAAGAGCGTTAGCTATTTTAGACGGGATACTTGGAGATGATTATACTATAGTGTCCTTTCCCTCGAAGATTGATATCGTTGGACTTTGGAGAAGGTTAATAGAAAACGATGAAGCAAATTTATATGATAAAACAATAAATAACTTAATCAAGAGAGTAAAAAGAGGGGATGAAGATGATTGGCTTATTGCAGATCAAGAAATTGCTAAAAATTTACATAAAACAAAATGACGATTTATAAAAACGTTTCTATAAAAAAATACAACACATTCCAAATCGACGTAAAAGCCAAAGAATTCGTCGAAGTTACAACCATAGAAGAACTGTACGAAATTTTAGAACATATAAATAAAACTAAAGAAAAAGTTTTTGTTTTGGGTGGCGGAAGCAATGTTCTTTTCTTGAAAGACTTTGATGGAATAGTTATTAGAGTAGAAATTAAAGGAATTGAAAAGGAGAGAGAAGATACAGACTATTTGTACTATCGAATTGGTTCGGGTGAAAATTGGCATGAGCTTGTAATGCGAACTGTACAAGAAAATCTTGGCGGCATTGAAAATATGGCTTTAATCCCGGGAACCGTTGGCGGTGCAGTAGCTCAAAATATCGCTGCATATGGTGAAAATATAAGCGAAGTTTTCGAATCCCTGCATGCTTACGAAGTCTCAACAAAAGAGATGAAATTTTTCAACTTCGAAGATTGTCAATTTGAATATCGAAATAGTATTTTCAAAAGAGAATATAAAAACAAATATATTATTACTGATGTAACTTTAAAATTTAAGAAAAAACCGGATAAAATTGAGACGAGTTATCATGAAAGAAAAAGTAGATATGGTTCACTCGAAGATGAGCTCAAATCATTTGCAAAAGAACCTTACACTGTCAGAGATGCAGCACTTGCAGTTATAAATATTAGAAACAGAAAACTTCCAAGTATTGAAGACTACGGAACAGCTGGCAGTTTTTTTGAAAACCCTATTGTTTCGGCAAAAAAGTTTAAGGAGCTAGAAAAAATTGTTCCAGAACTCCAACACTATCCGGTTGAAAAATTAGTCTATACCAAAGAAGATTGGAGCGATGTAAAAGGCGAGGAATATGTAAAAATTCCTGCGGCTAGATTGTTAGAAGAGCTTGGCTGGAAAGGAAAATGGGAGGGCAATGTTGGAACTTATAAAAACCATGCGCTTTGCGTAGTAACTAATTGGAAAGCAAATGGCCAAGAAGTTCTTGACTTCACAAATAAGATGAAGCAAAGCGTTCTTGATGCTTATGGTGTTGAACTTCGAAGCGAAGTTAATATTGTCTAAATTTAAAGCGCTGTATTTTCACTTACACCGGTTGGTTGAGGCTGTTGGTTATCTGAACTGATTGATTTTAAATTTTCTTTCAAAACTTCTACCGATTTTCTAAACAACTCTTTCTCTTTATCAGTCAATTCAATCTCACCAATTATTTTAACACCAGACGAACCTAAAACAGCAGGGACGCCAATTGAAACATCACTGAAACCATACTCTCCATT
>JAUZPS010000526.1 GCA_030705945.1 Bacillota bacterium | reverse complement strand
TTCAATTAAGAATGAAAGAAATGAGGGGAATTTCTATCTTTTAAAGGATAAAGCTAAAGAGATTATTATAAACTCTGTGTGAAGTTTTATAAATAAACATGGAAGCTGCATTTTATAGGTGTCTATATAGACAACAAAATGTAATATTAGTTTTATATTAGTTGCGCTGAATATCTGAAAAAGGGCTTTTCAAAACGAACTGATATAAAACTTAATAGTTGGTTACTCAATTTTCCCACTTAAAATTAAGCAGCCATAAAGACTGCCATTAATTCAACTATATTTGGATATAGATTTGATAGGCGTAACGTTATGATGATACGGCTGCGAGAATATTAATGATGTGGGAAAGTTGAGTTGGTTATCTATAATTAACTGCTCCATGGGGAGCAGACGATATACCGGATATACTTACCGCGTTAAAAAAAGAAAATATAAAAGCATCCTTTTTTACCCTTGGCGAGTGGGCGGAAAAGTATCCTGAAATCACTAAATTGATTTCTTTAGATGGGCATGACATAGCAAATCATTCATACTCTCATCTGAGGATGGGGGCTATCAGCGATAGTAAAATAAAAGAAGAAATTGATTTGTGCACAAAGAAACTTAATCAGATTACTGGAAATAAGATTGAACTTTTTAGAGCTCCTTACGGGGATTATAACGGTAATGTTTTAAGAATTGCTAAAAATCAGGGACTTTATACTATACAATGGGATGTTGATAGTATGGATACAAAAGTAAAAGATGATATGGCAGAAAGCTTTAGATGTTAGGTATACTTAAGGGCCATTCAATTAACTGGGCAGTATTTAAAACATAATAACATTCGTATCAATTCCATTTGGTCTTCTAGCTTAGAATCTTCTGTTACATTTTGAGGCATTATAGTGTCAAGGTCAAAACCTGCATCTTCCACCTCTCTTAAAAAGTTTCCAAAAGCATGGTATTTGTCTTCTCCTGTATTATAGAGCTCCCTCATTTTATAGACTACATCACACAGATTTCTATAGGATAAAGCGCTTTCATTTTTTGCGACATAATATTTTTTAATATCAGTTATTAACATAAATGGATCTATCAAGTTATCTCTATAACCGGTTCCAAACATTATGTTTTTGTAAAATAAAATACTCTTTTTCACCATGTTATACATCAGTATTCACCTCAATATTAAGTTTGTATGCGCTGTTGAAATGATCCAAATGCATTAAGTATCTTTGTTTACGTCTAGGATTTGTAATACTACTAAATGTGTCCTTAATGCATTTTGTAACCAGACTTAGGTCTGCGCTATTCATAAGGACATTAATATCGTTTCTGTCTTTTTCTTCATATCTGCCAATTTTGGATGCAATTATATCTTCTCTTGAAAGTACATAAACTTTGATATTATTAAACCCATCTAAAATCTTAGCTCTATCTTTAAAATTATACGCAATTTCTGCATGGTTAACATCAAGAAGGTCATATGGCTGTAAGTAATTTAGAATTTTTCCTATTGTAGAGGAATATCCTAAGTCAATAATGTCAAAGTCTTTTGTTGCTCTTTCTATGTATCCTGCAAGTATACATGCGCTTCCACCCGCTAAATAAAATTCCAGCAAATTTTCTGGTAGCATGTGGCCTATAATATCATCAACAAATTTCAAGTCATTTAATAAGTCGTCAAAGTATTTCATTATTTAACTCCAATAGTATAACCTTTTTATTGTTTAAATTATACCATTCAAAGACAATGAAAGAAACATAAATAAAAATTTATGAGCTTTTGCAATGAATAATGGTCAGATTTCTTCTATTAAGGAAAAATAAAACAGGACTTGTTAAAACATATATTTTCTTCAGCATAATTTGCCTCTATTGGGCTATAGGAGAGATTCTGGGCCTAATGTTGCAAAGCCTCTTCACGTAGGCCATCTGAGAACAGCTATCATTGGTGAAAGTATCAAACGTGTGGGTAGATATTTAGGGTACAAAATGTTAGGGGATGTTCATTTAGGAGATTGGGGACTGCAGATAGGCTTAATTATAGCTGAGCTAAAACGCCGCAGCCCGGAATTAATCTATTTTGATATAAGCTATCAAGGTGAATACCCGAGGGAAGCGCCTTTCAATATAACTGAACTTGAAGAAATATATCCTACAGCAAGTAATTATGCTAAAAGTAATCTTGCTTTTATGGAGGAAGCAAAGCAGGCAACATTTTTATTTCAAAATGGTCACCGTGGCTATGTCGAGATATGGCAGCATATTCTCAATGTATCAATAGAAGACCTGAAGAAGAATTATGCAAATTTGAATGTCTACTTTGACTTGTGGAAAAAAGAAAGTGATGCGCAAGTCTACATTCCTAAGATGATAGAGAACTTGAAAAATAATGGTTTTGCATATATTAGTGATGGCGCTCTTGTAATGGACGTGAAAGATGCAGCGGATGCAAAAGATATGCCGCCATGTATTTTAGTAAAATCAGACGGCGCAACTTTATACAGTACAACTGATTTAGCGACAATCATTGAAAGAATGGAGTTATATAACCCTGATGAGATTATATATATTGTTGACTCTCAGATATCTCCCGAAGTTTGTAAATGACCTAAATGAGATTGTAGATTACATTGCATTTAATCTGAAAAATCCTAATAGCGCCTTCTAAGGAGCAATTTCCTAATAAATAAACTAAAAAGGATCGCCGTCTGACGATCCTTTTTAATTTGCAGTTCATGCCACATCAAAGCAGCAGAGCTATGTGTTGAGATGCGCAGCGAGTTTACGCGGTTAATTCCCTAAAAAGATTGTTTTTAACAAATTTTTTGAAGAAATTATATAACGATCTGTATTTTCATGATCTTTACAATCCCTGAGGTTTTGAAAAAATCACATACTGACAAAATGATGAATTACCGGTCGGACCCAAGGTAACCGTGGTTCCTGCGGTGAAGGTCTTTTTGAATACACTGTAGGTAACCTGAGTAGACTGATTATCCTTCACATCTGATCCTGTGTCAGTCCAGCCTGTGAACCAGGAAGGCTTTGTTGTAACTCTGTCGTCAAAGGCTATATAGACATCCGTATTTACATTTACCTTAAAGGTTGCAAGGGTTGAACCTGTATATGCCTTTGAATCATTGGCAGGCCTTATCCATTCTGCGCCTGTGAGGATTGATGGCAGTGTTGCTATGGTGAGGGTTCTGTCTCCGAAAAGGAGGCTGCCTGTAACTGGGTTTGTCCTTATGGACCAGTCCATTTCGTTTGCAGTATCGCTAACTGTGAGGTTTGACATTATTGTCACCGGCTTTGCAAAGACACTGTAGAGACAATAGGATGTATTGCCATTTGGCCCAAGCGTTACTGTTGTGCCGCCCATAACAGTCTTTTTAAATACGCTGTAGGTAATTGGTGTTGACTGGTTGTCCTTTATATCAGTTCCTGTATCTGTCCAGCCTGTAAACCATGATGGTTTGGTTGTGATCCTGTCATCATATGCTATGAAGATATCAGCAGTTGAATTTACATTGAAGGTTGCAAGAGGTGAACCTGTATAT
Source organism: Bacillota bacterium (assembly GCA_030705945.1). GTDB lineage: Bacteria > Bacillota > Clostridia > Acetivibrionales > DSM-2933 > Pseudobacteroides. The sequence continues at coordinate 50 of JAUZPS010000526.1, read as the reverse complement.
GCCTTTGAATCGTTGGCAACCCTTATCCATTCTGCTCCGTTAAGGATTGA
>JAUZPS010000525.1 GCA_030705945.1 Bacillota bacterium | reverse complement strand
TTTACTGGGGTATCGCCTCTGAAATACAAGAAGGAGAACAACTTAGTTCTGCTGTACTTGATTCGGATCACTTCTTTGAACAAAACCTTGAAGGCGCATCAAATGTTACTGTCGCGCTTTACGGCAATGCTAAAGATGGCTATCAGTTTAAAATCGAAAGCCAGGAATAATAGTCGCCGTTGTTAAACTGACGTAAGCATTGGTACTACATACCGCTGCCAAGCAGCAAAGCTTCGAAAGTCAACGCGGCGAGTTTTTAATGTCTATTTTCTAAAAAAGTTTGCAAAAAAACAAGCTTTTTTAGAAGTATATTATAACAATAGCAATGTAAAAATGAAAAGCAACAACTCATTCAATTTTTATCATTCCTGGATGTTATACAATTCAAATATTAGTGACAGTACTTCTACAGAATTTAACATTGCAATCAATACATCCGTGAATGTTCCCATAAATATACTTAAAAACGAGGAGATGTTATTATGGAGTACAGAGTATTAGTTGCGCATTCATGCAGAGATGAATCAGTACATTCGGTTGACAATGTCAAAATTATAACCAAAGCATACAGGGAATTATCGTTTAATGAAGCCGAATATTATTTCAAAAACGAGGTGCCAAAAGCTGAGTATGCATCTACCGCTGTGGGAATGTGTAAACCTCTTGAAGATGATCAGTATAAATATTTATTTGAAAAAAAGCCTACAGGGGAAACAGGATTTGTCTTTACTGAAAAGTATGTAAAAGATGATATTGGCGGTAAAAAGATATATGCGCTAAGGGGGTGTGATAAATCACTCAGCGATATATCGGAGTGGGCGAATACCTTTGGCGGTAAAGTGATTTTGGTAGCGTGCAGGGGTGAATAGTTTTAACCTATGAATAAAATAAAAACTGCTGTAATCCAGGATGCGTTTTAGATCTTGCATAAACCTCCAAGGATGATGTTTCTTAGATAGCCGGATGTCAAATTTTTAGGACATTCGGCTATTTTAATATGTCTAGGAAATTATGGCGCAAATAAATTATATCTTAATACAAATCCCACCAAAGTGTACTTTGGGTGTGTTAAATTACTTATAACAAATAATTATGAAAGCAAAATAAACTGCGAGAGAGATAATTTATGTATCCTGCTCTGGAAATGGAGATAAAAATGAGTTTTCACCTTGACAAAAGAGCCCGGAAATTAGCCGAAGAAAATATTCAACTGGCTTATTGGGTAGCGAATAAATGGTTCTCAAAGCTTCAAGATACTTTAAGCTTTGAAGAGATGCTTTCTGATTGCATGTATGGTCTTTGTAAAGCCGCCGGAAGGTTTGACAAAAGCCGAGGCTTAAAATTTACAGCATATGCAACACGCGCTATGGAAAACCAAATTCTGATTAATCTTCATAAAACAAACAAGTTTCAGCCCTTACTATTTTCAACAATTGAAGATTTTGAAGATAAAAACGGGAAACACGATCCCAGTTAAAATATAATTTAGTGGAGAAAACAAATGCTATGAAACACATAATTCAAAAAACAAAGCCAATACTTGCTTTCAGTAAAAAAAATATTGTACACATCCTTTCAGTTCTTACTATACTATCTCTACTTCTGCCTGGATATTCACTATACTGCCTAATATATGAAAAAGATAAACAAATAGATGATGCCACTAAACAACTTGAGGCACAGACTGAGCTGGCCTCAAAAAAAATAGATGAGACTCTTAAGGAAATGAAAGAAACAACCTGTCTGCTATCAAAAAAAATATCAGACATAAACTTTAACAAATGCAAGATAGAGCAACTCCTAAAAAGTACATTGGAAGAAAAAAATGGGATATTTGGGGTGGGCGCTGCCTACAATACGGAAGTTATACGGTATGCTCCTTACTGGTACAGAGAAGACGGACATCTAAAGTTTTCTGATGATGCAATAAAAAGTTATACCAATGAAACTTGGTACAAAGAATGCATTGATAAAAAAACAGGCTGGTTTGGGCCTTACTTTGGAATGACTTCAAGTAAATTGATTGTTAAATACTATATGCCGATCTACGAAACAAAAAATAAAACAAAGGAAAAAAGAATTATAGGAACCGTATACGTCAACCAATCTCTTGATTATATCGGAGAGAAATTAAGAATACTCGATTTAGGTAAAAGCGGTTACCTCTTTGTCATGAATGGCAAAAATTTTATATTTCATCCTCTAAAATCTTTTGTACAGGAGAGTTATAGTACCTATGGGAACGCCAAAACAGATAAAATGGGTGAGACATATATAAAATTCAGTAACAGTACAAGTAAAATAAGTAATGATCCGTATTACAATAAAAATTCAATTCACTTTAAAAAAACAATAGGTTCAACTGGATGGAGCATTACAACAGTATCTTTTTTAAACGGCATTTTGGATATACACATCCAAAGGCAGCTGCCAATTAGTATTTCTTTAGGTCTTTTGCTTTTTTTAATGCTTGCAAGCCTTCAATTATTGTATGCTTTTGATGTTAATAATAAAAGCAAGAAAACTGCCATTATATACTCTATCATAGTTTTATCCGGCATATTTAGTATTTGCTACAATTCAGAGTGTTCTACAGATTTTAAAAACAATATTGTCCAAACCGGTCAGACAATCATTTTAAACAAGACCGACATGGAAATTTTCAAGGAGAAACAAAAACCCAAAAGAGATAAATCCCCTATTTCAAAACTTGTTTTCATTCCCACCGGGATTTATATTCAGTCTGTGAAGATGACTGACACCTACGAGGCAACAGTGACAGGATATATATGGCAAAAGTATAACACAGGAAATAATCCATGGGGTGAAAATGGGATTCTAAAAGGATTTGATCTGCCTGAAAGTGTTGGAGATAACGATGTGATAAAGGATCCGTATGAAAGTGCTCAAGAAAATGGTGTTAAAACATTATGTTGGAAATTCAAGGTAGTGTTACGACAAGAGTTTGACTATTCCAAATACCCCTTCGATACAAAGGATGTATGGATAAGAATCCGATATAAAAGCTTTGATAAGAACGTTGTTCTGATTCCGGATTTGGAAGCATACACCTTATATAATCCTGCCGTAAAGCCAGGAATATCTGACAGTATACAGTTAGAGGGCTTTGAACCCGAGTTCAGTTACTTTCATTATCAAACGCATCATTACGACACAGATTTTGGTATTCCTAAAGATATTGGAATAACGGATTCCCCTGAATTATACTATTCGATTATTATTAAAAGGGATTTTAAAGACCCTTTTATAAAATATATCCTCCAAATTATTGTCATGTTCTGTATACTTTTCGCCATCCTCATAACAGTAAACAAAGACGAAAATGGGAAAGTAAAGCTTGGCAATTTTGATTTCTCCGGCCTCCTTGCCGCGTGCGCAGGTCTCTTATTCTCTGTTATATTAGCGCATATCGATCTGCGTGGAAATTTTAAAGTACAACAAATCATGTATATAGAATATTTCTATATGATTTTATACATTGCAATTCTTATGGTTGTAGTAGATGGCTATTTATTTGCTATAAGCAAGGGAATATGGTTTATTGAATACAAAAACAATCTGATACCCAAGTACCTCTTTTG
>JAUZPS010000524.1 GCA_030705945.1 Bacillota bacterium | reverse complement strand
GTTCCACGGATGTTAGAACAAATAAAATTTATCGATATATAGAAATGAGAAAAATATGGATATTAAATCAATAGTTCATCAAATATTTCAATGTGTTATACCTGCCACAATATTAGCGTGCATTATAGCAGCAATGGCGGGAGTATGTTACTTCGTATTTTATAAAAAATTATTTAAAGGCAATAAGACAATTGGTAAAACTAAAGTGATTTTTGGCGCGCTTATAATCATTTATTTGTTGGTTTTATTTGGCTTAACTTCTATGGATAGATGGCCAGGAATGAGTATGCATACTAATTTTAAATTATTCAGCAGTTACATAGAGGCTTGGAATACCTTTACTGTCAGAGCGTGGCAGTTTATAATTTTCAACATTATAATGTTTATACCGCTTGGAATTTTATTACCTTTGATTAATAGGAAATTTACAAAAGTCAGATGGATTTTAACGGCTACTTTTTTAACCACCCTTTTTATAGAAGTATTTCAATTACTAACAGGTCGTGGGATATTTGAACTGGATGATTTATTTCATAACACATTAGGCGGAATGATCGGGTATTGTTTATATATGTTTGGGTACAGAGCGATTACGGGAACTAGAAAGAATGAGATAAATACTAATAATCACGCGCATGGAACATCTAAAGTTAAATTTCTTATTCTACCAATAACTGTAACAGCAATATTTATAGGTATATTTGTCAAATACAATCTGCAGGAATTTGGAAATATGCCATTAAGGCAGGTTTCAGGCGCAGATATGTCAAAATATACAATAGAATCAACAACTGATATCAGCAATAAAGAAGCAGTTGCTCCAGTATATAAGTATGTTCATAGCTGGGATAAGGAGTATGGCATATCACAGGCTCAGAAGGTTATGAAAGACTTGAACCTGCCTAATTATACAGGATATGACGTTGAGGGAGAAGATATAATTTTCAAATTCGAAAATGGTAGTTTTTGGTGGGATATTTCAAATGGATCATGGCGGTATAGAAATAGCCATAGTGATACACAGAATAAGTCGTTAACTAAAAACAATGATGAAAAGTATAAAATAGCTATAGATTTTGCTAAAAGTCACAATATTTCATTGGTTAATTCTACATTAGATTCAAATGAAAATAATAATATTACTTTTAAGATAAATGCAGACACAAATAATAAATCTGAAATGAGATCAGGTCAAATTATTTTCTATTTTACCGATGATGGTGTTATAGACCGTATTAGTCATGCAGTATATGTAAATGAATTTGTAAGAAACGTAAATATTATCAGTCCTCAAAGCGCATATCAAAAAGTTTTAAAAGGTAACTTTAATGATTGGCCAGACATTCCATGCGGAAAAATTGAAATAAATGAAGTTAAAATATCTTATTCTTATGATACCAAAGGTTTTTTTCAGCCGGTTTATGAATTTAATGGAACGCTTAATGGCGGAAAGTGGAGTACTCGCATAGTTGCCATGAAATAGTCTTATTAACTGCATTTTTAATGTAAATCTTTTTCGCAACTTATATAGATACAAGGAAACTGTATATTAAAAATGGTAAAACTTTATATCAGCAACTCTCAAAATCAATCAGCAGCGATATCGCGTCGGTTCAAGTCCGACCTTCGTCGCCTAAAAAGGATGAAAGCCTTGTGGTTCAACGACTATGAGGCTTTTGCTTTTCTCTTTGCGCATCATTTAGTCATAAAAAGTAAGAGATATTATCTTACTTTCATATAGCGCCGATAATAAATCGTAAATGCATTTCTGCTTTATCAGGTTAATTATAGCCTAGGTTTACCAATCATAAAACGAAAGGATAGTGGTTATTAATGGTAAGGATCAAAAAAGTACTTTCCTTATTTGTTGCTGCTGTTATGACGTGCAGTATGCTTATGGCGGTTCAGATTAAGGCAAGCGCTTCAGGGTCGGCAGTAGAACTTAAAGTAAGTCATGGAGTAATGGAACCTGCGAAATTAAACAGTGATACTATAAGTGATATAATAACTGCAAAAAGAGCTGAACAGCTATTGAGATATGATACATTCAATTATTCAAAAAATTCTTGTGGTAATAAAAATAAAAAGAGAAATAATAAAAATAGGTGATGAAATAAATGAAAAAAAATTCGATTGCCATACTGATATTAATTTCAATATTGAGTTCAGCTATTTTTAATTTTTATGGAACAAATTATTGCCATGCGTATACAAGCAAAAATATTGCCGGATCTGATATCGGTATACCTTGGGATAAGTTGACGGACAAAGAAAAATGTTCGTATACGGAAAAGATATTGCTACTGATACTTCACCCATATATTCAGGAATCTGTTAACAAATATTATGGGGAAATTAGGCAGTATGATAATGCAAAGATTACCAATATTAGACCAGTAACACTTAAACATCAAATTAAGGTTCAGGTGACAACCTTCCATGGTCCTCATAATCCTCCTTATGGACTTGAAACTATTACATTGGAGTTAGAACGTAGTAAAATAACGGTAACGGGTTTTGTTCATAAAAAAGCATAGTGATCTTGACGTACATCAATTGCCTAGTATTTAATGGGCTGACCAAAAGGGCCAGCCCGTTCTATGCGCGATAGTCAGTCGCATACACAGTGAGGGGAAACCTTCCCTGAAATTTTATGTATTAAAAACAGAGTTTCGGTACCTTGGTGTAAGCTAAGAAGACTACAATTCTTAACCAATGAGCCAGCTGAGTTAGGATAGGAATTTTCGTGTAAATTAAGAAGTCTTTGCATTAACCCTTACTTTTATTTCAGCTGTAACCCAAATGATAGCGGGTATAATAACTTGCATAGGAATAGTATAATAAGGATAAACTTTAAAAGCCCAAGTTTGCATTTCCATAATATTGTCATAAACGGTATAGGAAAAATAAACCATTAATAACCCAGTCTGTATCACAATAGACCTGTAATCATACAAATTAAATATTTTCCCTATCCCTTTGCAAGCAACTAATAAACAGATTGAGCCTTTTATTAAGACACTAAAAACAAAAACGATGGAAACGGTTACTTCTATCCTTTGAATAAAGTCACCAACGCTTATCTGGCTTACAGCTTCATAAGATGGAAAATAGAAGTTTCCAAGTGTTTTACCTAACGCGGTAATGTTTCTAATTGTGACTATGATAATAACAAATGCTGAAATCAAGATTCCCCATAAGTAAACTTTTATAGGCGATTTTTTAGTTTTTAATGATGAGAAAATACCAATAAACAAAACTGTTTCAGCAAATGGAAATGAAAAAACAGCATATCCTCCTTTTAAAACCGGAGCTATACCTTTTCCAAAAATCGGTTTTAAATAGTTAATATTCATCTCCGGCAAGCCCAGTATTTGCACCGCAACCAAAATGAAAAAAATAATAGTTAGAAAATATGTAGTAGTCCTTCCTAATACTTCTATTCCAAGCCTCACAGCAATAATGCACACCAAACCCATACAAAGTAAACGTACAAACATTGGTGTTTCAGTCATGGCTAATGTATTTATAAATTCTCCAAAATTACGAAGCACTAAAGCCCCGAGATGAAAAGCATACCATATGTAAATAATAGAAATAATTCTTCCTAC
>JAUZPS010000523.1 GCA_030705945.1 Bacillota bacterium | reverse complement strand
TATATAAGTTACGAAAAAGATTTTACATTAAAAATGCAGTTAATACGTCTGCATTTTACTATCAAAGCTGAACTTTTCGCAACTTATGAATCAAGGTATATATTTTGCAATATAAAAAAGTATGTAAAATGTTTATTGCAAGATATATAGGTAGTATCAAAAAAAACTTAGCAACTGGTCGTTTCAAAAACTTGATATAATGGGCTTTCGTCATATAAACTTGAACAAGGAATTTTTTGAAACGCCCTTATATTATCATAATCAAAGATGAGGTGAGTAAGTGGATGTCTTTCAAAAACTATATACGGACAATTATAAAAAGATCATAGGTTACCTAACAAAAATGTGTAATGACAGAGAACTTGCCGAGGATCTGACTCAGGAGACATTTTACAGAGCTCTTCTTTCATTTTATTATGACAATTCCGCATATATATGCTCTAAATGGCTTGTAAAAACAGCATATAATGCTTATATAGATTACATAAGAAAAAATAAGTCCGGTATTATAAGTTTTAATGCTGAAGAACATGACAATGTATTCAACCAATCAGATAGTACGGTTCGTTTCGCTATATCCGAGGCTATGAGGCATCTTCCTCTGCATTATAAGACAGTTATAATATTAAAGGACCATTGCGGCTTTTCATATAAGGAAATTGCAGAGATAACAGGATTATCGGAGCCTGTTGTAAAGGTCACTCTTCATAGGGCAAGAAAAAAATTCAAGGAGGTATATGAAAAAAATGATGGATGAAAACACAATAACGTGTGAAGAAGTAATAAAAAAGCTGCCTGATTTTATTGGTGGCAAACTTGAAGGAAGTGAAGCTGAAGAGATCGAGAATCATATAAAAGATTGTGATAGTTGTTTTAGTCAAATGGAAATTAATTTGCCTAAAAGCAAGGGTGATGATTTTGAAAAAAAACGCAGAAAATTTGAGAATGTGTTTATTAGAAGGGCTTTAGGAAGAGTTACAATTTGCTGTCTTTTAATAACTGTTGTGGCATATATACTTTTCACATGTTTGTATCAGACAGTTTTTTCCAAAACACTGATGAAAAAGCATGAACAAATTGAAAACGGTCTTTATGATCTAGTTCAGTTCACTATGCCGGGAGCAAGGATAACAGGCGGTAATGAAGGATCAATAGGCCTTTTTGAGTCTATAAACATCGTAAATTTTGAACAACAGCTTTTATGGGATAATTATTGTACGGGCAAGATAGACGTCGCTGTTCCGAATTATATAGGTGAAAATGATTGGAGGTATCAATTTTTATATAAAAAATCCGGACAGAAAATAGGCTGGAATAATCCGATACAAAAGAATAATGAAAAATTAGAAAAAGCGCGGAAAAAGCTTGAGGACATAAAAGCTTGGAGCAAGTGCGCTATGGTTATATCCTTTGAAAAACCTGTTACATTAACGGAAATGGATAGCATTGTTAGTCTTTCAGGGGATGTTTCGAGGGAATGGTGGTTTTCTATTGATACAAGCAATTTATCTCTAAATAAATGGGGATATAGAAAGATGAATTCATTTCCATCAGCCAATTGGGGGTTCCCAATGGATATCAAAATGTCGGAGACAGGCCCGGAAGCGGCAGGGGTTGATGAAAATAATAATCCATCTTTTGACGTAAAAGAGGATGAGCAAGGGAACCTTCCTCAGTTATGGGCTATAGACACGAAAAGGCCTGTTACTCAAATGTATAAATACTTCAGGAACGAAATGGGCAAGTTTGTAGGTTATGCAAAATATTTTGAAGTTGATGAATTCTCAAAAGACCTAGATAACGTGTACAACCTTATCAAGAACAAGGATGTTAGGATTAACGGGGCTATTTTCAGAGCAACTACATCTTCTGCTCTTAAGGTCCTTAATAACAGTAATATTGCAGATGTAGAAATAATTAAGCTGGATTTTGACTATAACAGCCCTTTAGCTGGTTATTAGTCATTAAAAACATTAAGTAAGGTAGTATCAAAAAAATAACTGGGCAACTGGTCGTTTCAAAAACTTAATATAATGGGTTTTCGTTGTATAAATTTGAACAAGGAATTTTTTGAAATGCCCTAAATATGGGTAGTTTTTTGTAAAGGTTTAAACAAGCTTTTTTGAAAAGGTTCTTTTGGGTGTTTTGCCCAACTGTATAAAAATGATTTTTCAATAAACTGGCTATAAACAGTTTATTAATATATCTAAATTAAAGGAGTATATTACTTATGAAAACAAAAATCGGTCCTGGGTCATTATCCCTTCCATTATTCTTAACAGCAATATTTTTTTCGATAAAAATTGGCCGTACCTTTTGTCCAGGCGATATCCTACTGAAGAATATGGGTATCGGTAAGACTTCAATAATTTATAACAGAATATTTATTTCATTACTCTTTCTTATTGCAGGGTTTGTCCTTGGGATAATTTTCAGAAGAAATGAGGGCGCTAACTTTGGAAAATGGCTGTGCCTCATATTAGGAGGGGCTATGATTATAAATATATTAACAGTATACTTTTTTGGCATTGATCTTCTTAAACCTTTTCATGTTGATAATTTTGAGGCATGGTACTCATATTGATAGAAGAGAACGTGTTAAAGATGGTCTATTAAGTTGGTGAATTCTGTTTGATAATTATGATGCTTATCTTTAGATAGTTGGAGATTATTCGTATGTTAATGCCGATATATATTACGGATCATTTGTTATGGAAATGGCGGGTTTATAATATGATGCCGGGTTATGAAAGAATAGATATAGATAAAAAGCAATTAATCTTTTACATTTGCCTATCACAAAATAACGTTAAAGCGTTCGTTATTTTGCTCCGTCAAATGTAAGATTAATAGTGCTTTTTATATAGATGCAGTTGGTAATTATAAAGGGCGCAGATTCGGAAAATGGTATTATTCAATAGTAGATGATAAGTATAGAAATGATAGTAACTTTATTGAATTAGAGAAATCACATATTGAATTGCGCGCGCTTGCGAAAGAAGCGGTTTACGCATTTGAAAATAACAATACAGGCGCAGCGGAGGATATCCTTCAAAAAATAGACGCATGCTCAAAAAAATTATTGTACTGTTTGAGAAAGTAAAGTGTTTGTGATCATAATTACATAATAAATTTATCTGAATGCTAAAACCCAGTCGATAAGGCGGTTTTCAGATCTTTATCAAAAAAGAAATAAAAGAATTTCTAAAAAGGTGTTGACAATAGCTAAATATCGTGTTAATCTATGTAAGCTGCTTCAAACGAAGCATTGGACTTTGAAAAGTGAACAGTGTAAAGAATTAAGGAACTCGTTAATTAAGAAAATGTAAAGGTAAGTTTGATGAGAATCAAACAAGCTGATACAAATTCAAATTTGAGTAACTTGCGAACTTTATAAAAAGTCAGTAAGTAGGAAAATGAATAAAGAATTACTTAACGTTTTTTTGCGGATACTCGCGAATAGCGAGATAAAAACAAAAATGTACGGTAAGTTGTCTTTAACATTTTTACAATATTAGAGCTAATTAAATTTTCAAATATTAATTTGAGAGTTTGATCCTGGCTCAGGACGAACGCTGGCGGCGTGCTTAACACATGCAAGTCGAGCGGAGATAC
>JAUZPS010000522.1 GCA_030705945.1 Bacillota bacterium | reverse complement strand
CTTGTTCAAGTTTATACGACGAAAACCCATTATATCAAGTTTTTGAAACGACCAGTTGCTAAGTTTTTTTGATACTACCTAATTTAAAGCAAACTATTAACAGTTCGATTAATCATGAAATAACGTAAATTTATCTATAGATAGCCCAAACTTTACAGCGTGTAATCTGTATTTTGCCATACTTTTCCTATAAATGGATGAGAAATGTTTATTGTAAAATATATATTAACAACTATTTCACCAAACACTACTACATTTGATTAAGCAGTACTATATATTAACGTCTTCTTATAAATCTGTATAATTCAATGTAACTTAAATCCAATAGCCAGGACACAATACCTGCCGCAAGTAAAAAGCATCCTGTTGATGAAATACTTTTCATAATAGCTCCGAAAATTAACAGAATTAAACCTATAAAGATCAATGATAGCGCAAATATTTCTCTTGAATATGTAAGAAAGAATAATTTTATTGGCGAAATGTTTTTAATTTTATTATCCAATTCCTGTTGTTTTATGATATATGTTTTATAGTCTTCCAGATAAGTAGTCCCGATTATATATCCTTCGCCGCTTTCGGTAGAAATTTTAAACCACATATTGCCGCTGCTGTCCTTCAACGGCTTCGTTATTATAATCTTGTGGCCAGCATACAAACAATCAATCTTATCAGAGCTCTCATCAGGTTTATCATATACATTCACTGAATCCTGAATCAATGCAAAATCAGTTTTACATATGTTGGATGACAAAAGATATGTTTCCGCTTCTATATAACCTGAAATTCCGAAAATATCGTATATTTTGTACCATGATTTATTATCTGATTCTACTTTTTCCGCAATGAATATCTCATCATATTTATTATATTTCTTTACAACATCGGATTTGATGTCAGGAGACTTATAAGAATCAACCCATTTTTGATTGATATAAATACAGTTCTCCAAATTTAATAACTTGCTATCACCAGAAATATAACCCCAAACCTTATCATCCTTAATAACCTCAATCCAGTTCGAATTATTCTGGACTACTGCGCCTCCTAGTTCAACAATCGATCCATCCCTAAGTACTCCTTGTTCACCATAGCCATAATCAGGGCTTATGTATACTTTTGTGTCACCAACAATAATTCTTTTCATTTACGCCTCCGCAAAAAGCTTACAGATAACCAAATGTAAAATTAGTTTTTTACTAATTGCGCTGAACAGCTGAAAAATGGCTTTTCAGAGCAAACTGATATAAAAACCTTACATTTGCTTATCTTTAATGATTTGAATATTAATAAAATTATTTTACCATTTATGAGTAAAAACTAAAAGTCTTTTACAATAATGTTGAAAAGTTGAGTAAAATAGTCATAATTATCCCGATGATGAATATAAATATAATGTAGAATGGTACAAGTGATATTTTGAAATGTCATTTTTCAATTGAGAGGGGGATATTCAATATGAAAAAAGGCGTTACATTAGCCATTATAAGTCTTGGAAGCACCTTAGCAGGCTTCATGGCTCAATCTCAAACAACCCCTGAAAAAGCGCTGATTTTACTCCTTCTTTTCACAATTTTGCTTCTGTTTGTTTTTCTAACTAGTTTTTTCAAAATTTTCACTAGCCATTTAAAAAAATAGGACCTTTAATGTGGCTCCAACTAGATTGTTGGAGCCACATTATTTATATTTCCTATTATATTTTAATTTACCAGAATATATTCCTCAAGATTTAAAAATTATAATGATCTAAATAAGTTGCGATTTTAATATAATACAGGGCCTTAAACATTTTTATCTTTTATAGTACCTATCCAAAGCAGCCTGGTAAATGCTTATAACCCTGTCGACTCCAAGGCTCTTAACCTGATTTACATACTCATCGAATTTTGTAATCGGCTCCTTGCCCATAATAAATTTATATGTCATATCATTTACATATGTATTTATGTCATTTACCATTCTTGATAGATCAACGCTCTCTTCAACAGTGGGAGTTACAGGCAACATGCGGTATTTCTTCTGTTCTGTCATTTCCCAAAGCCTCAATGCGTCCTTTTGCTGCGAAAGCGAATAATATTGCTGCAAATATCTTTCATCCTGTATAAATGCTCCATTAGTATGTCCTCTTATATACTTTGACATAACCGTAACCGGAGCAAGATCTTCCTTGCTGTTCATTATCAAATCAGTATAAACAGGTTGATTATTTACCATTTTATAAGAGATATTCTCAATCCCAAAATTAATAAGCATATGCCCTTCTTTGCTATACATATAGTCCAGATATTGAGCAGCTAATTTAGCGTTTTTACTGTTAGCGCTTATAGCCGCGCTTCCAGGTCCTGAATATTCTAGAGATCTCGCCCCAAACTTTGGCGTTTCCCCTCTAACAAGTGATGGATATTGAACAGGCGTCAGATCGTATTTGGGGTTATCTCTTTTTAGAGCGGATATCCATTTTCCCAAGCCGCTTCCACCTGAACATATTGTAGCGCCTGACTTGCCGCTTAACATATTAAACTCCTGCACCTGATTGTCATTAACAGCAATATTGTTATCAATAAGCCCTTCTTTATACCATTTGGACATAACATAAAAAAAGTATCTTCGATTTTCCTCAATGGGTCCGTATTTAACTTTATTGTTTTCAATATAGAAATCCTGATATGAATCAGTAGCTCCCGAAAAAAGCTTGATAACTTCCGAAAAAACCGTATTTCTATCATCATCTAGCTTTACAGTCGCTGTAAGAGGAGCTTCGCACTTTTTGTTATCCTTAAAAGCTGTAAGCATATTATACCAATCACCTAAAGTCTCCGGCATCTTCAAATGAAGATCGTCAAGCCAGTCTTTCCTTACAACGGGCCCAAATGTAACAAGCAGGTCCTCATCTGGCCTTAGAAATGGAAAAACATAATAATGACCATCATCTGTCTTAACCATTTTATTGATATCCGGATGCTTTTCAAGATACCCATAAAGGTTTGGAGCATAATTCTTTATCAAGTTATCCAACTTTAATATTGTGCTATTTTCAATAGCATTGTTAGGTCCTCCAGGATACTTGAGCCAATTATATTCTATGATATCAGGCAATTCTCCCGAAGCTACCATTATATTAAACGCCTCCATTTCCTGGCCTTTTGGAGGATGAATGTATTTGACTTTAATTCCAGTTTGCTTTTCCAGCTCTTTTGCAATAGGCAAATTTCCAAAGTTATCCGTAACCTGAGCAACATTATTATGTAATATCATCCAATACTTTAATGTCACATCGGTCTTTATCGGATAAACGCCATTTGACTCTGATACTACTTTTAATAATCGCGCTTTAGAAGCGCTTCCCGATGAACACCCCACAATCAAGGTTATCAACATGCAAAGTCCAAGAATTTGCAGTATTCTATATCTTCTTTTTTCCATACCTGTTCCCCCTAAAAGAACATTTCAAAAAATTAATCACTAAGGGCGTTTCAAAAAATTCCTTGTTCAAGTTTTGTATGATGAAAGCTCATTATATCAAGTTTTTGAGACGACCAGTTGCTAAGTTTTTTCTGATACTGCCTAACTCAACTTTCCCGCATCATTAATATTCTTGCAGCCATATTATCATAACGTTATGCCTATCAAATCCAT
>JAUZPS010000521.1 GCA_030705945.1 Bacillota bacterium | reverse complement strand
TTGAAACTCTAATTTTGCAAAGCCAGCAATGGCATCATTATCAAATACATAAAACTTACCTTCTGTCCTATCTTGTTCCATCTTTCTCAACACTAAGGCGAACTGGTCTTCAACCAAATCCTTAAATCTTGTTCCAGGTTTAACGCTTTCTTTTAAAAATGATATATTCTTTTTCTTTGCCTCTTGTAATGTTTGCTTAAAATGTTCTATATAATCACTTAAATTCTGTTGCGTATTATTTTTTTCTAACTCATTAACAAAATTTTTTATGGAAGTGAAACCGTTAAATAAACTTTAGCAAGCATCCGTAATTATGGGATTTCCTCTATGCTTATATCATCAAACCAAGCAGTTCCTTTTGAGTCTTGAAGTATACATTGCACAATAAGCTTTTTAGATGAAGCAGAATTTAGCTCCACTGTTACAAGACGCCAATTGCTATTATTTGTTACCGGATTGCTGGTAATGGTATCGTTGTCGGTCATAACTGCCAAGACAGCTCCTGATTTGCCTTGTACTTCCCTTGTCTTTATAAAACCGCTTATCCTATAGTTTGTGTTAGGTTTCAAATTTTGAAAATAATAGCTGTAACTTGAGACTTTTTCAGCTGTGGAAGTTATTTTAGCTGAGTGTAGACCGCTGTGCACTTCAGAAGCGCTTTCACCTATAGAAAAAGAAGAAGCGCCAGTGTCAGATGTATATTTAACCCACCCATTTAGATTGTAATCCGAAATACTTTCAAAGGATAAACGAGGATCCTGAGTTGGAATAAAACTATATGAATAACTCGGGTTAGTTTTTCCGGAATTGTCAGTCAAAGCTCCCTCAGGAATACTGATGGTTACTCTTTTATTGTATTTACCTAGAGTGTTTATAAGTATAGCATGTAGATTTTGATCCAATTCAACATTAAGAACCTTTATGCCATCCCCTTGCACGCTGATCTTATCAAACGAGGGACCTTTTTTCAGTTCTGATTCTTGAAAAAATATTTTAATTATTGGAGCGTTTGTATAAACATCTTTCTGCTCGGCAGAAGGATATGTTTTTATTATTGTAAAATTATTATTGTACTTTTGCTGATTATTGGGTTTGATTGTTTTGTTATCGGCTTCAATAGTTGGTTCTTGGGTTTTTATTGTTTTGTTATCAGCTTCAATGGTTGGTTGTTGTTTTTTTACTTGAGGAGTAATAATTTCTGGCATTTTATTAACATCGTTTACAACCACGTTATTTTGAGATCCGGTTGGAACACTTGCAGGAGTTATTGCAGATTGTGGACTTGTATTTAAAGGCTCTTGAACGATAGTATTACTGGCAGGTACATTCTTTTCTGCTATGTCAAATGTGTTTGAGTTTGTTTTCGATTTCAAGTAAATGAAACCAAGCGCCAAAACAGTAATAATTAGTGAAGCTATAAAAATAACCGGTAAATAGCTGAACTTTGCTGAATTTTCTTTTGATTTTATATTGAATACTTTAATAACATCACTTAAATAAGCTACAGGAATAACTTTAGCATCTGTAATTGCCATTATGCTTGAAAACTCTTCATCGTTTTCTAAAAGCTTACTGTATGTTTCAAAGTTTGCATTTGGTATAATTATTATCGATTTATCATTATATTTACATATACCAGCTGCAGAAATAAGCTTTTCTCTTATTCCTTTTACTTCTGTAATTTCTCCCATATTATTAATTACGCCTGTTGCGCATACTATAGATGGAATGAAATCAGCCTTAATATGTCCGTCTCGTAACATCAGTGAGAATAGTTCAATTGCATATGCTAAATCAGCGCTGTTACCATGAACAGTTTTTTCAAATCCTCTGCACCATACAGCAATTTTATCCGGCACACCTTTTATTTTATTAGACAGCAAAAAGTAAGCTTCCTTGACCCCTCTATCTACAGAGCTTCTGATATTATCAGGAACTTTGCTTAGATAGGTTATTTCTACGCTGGCGCCATTGCTTGGAGGTTGTAGAAATTCCAAAGACACCAGTTCAAATCCATAGTCATTAAATAACGAATATACTTTCATAATCAATGCTCCAAATTGTTTATATCCAAATCTATAATGTATTCTTTTCGAAAGTGATAACAATCTCCCTAAAGTCAAATTGGGAGTTAAACTCTTCTGATGCAAAACCATTTATGATTTCTGATTTTAATAATATACCGTCTTTATTCTCTATTATAAGCATGCCATCTGTTCTTTCATCCAAAAGCTCTACTTCTAATATATACCTGTTGTCATTTAAAAACGGTATTAATTTTAATTTAAATTTATTGTTCTGACTGATGATTTCAGAGATTCCTCTCATATCCTCAGATTCAGCGGCAGGAAACAAAATTATATCACAATAGACAGTTTCATTTAAATCATGCTTATATGACTTGATATCGTTAAGTGTGTCCATCATTTCTGACATTTTTCTGTATTTGGCAACGCACAAATCACAATCTAGCATATGCTCGTCGATTTTATCAACAATATTTTGCTCTAAATTGTTTGACAAATATTTGATAAGTATATCATTTGTCGGACAACAATCTTTATGCATTAAAAACCTTCCCTTCTTAAAACACTAAATGTTATCTATTAGATTTTTAATCGCTCTGGTTCTTACTTTACTGCACCAATCAGAAACGTCATGTACACAGTTGTTGACATAATATAATTCTATTTGAGTCCAGCCTGTTAGCCAGTTTAAATATTTTGACATCTTTACAGGAGTAACTCTGTCAGCTGGGGAAAAAATGTTTTTTAATCTCTTCCCGAGTGTTTCTTTTATACTAATAAGATAAAAGTTTATTAAAAAAACCGGAAGCTGGCTCTGCTCGGAATAACAATTGATAAATCCGTCAAGGCAATCATCAAGACTGGTCTTGGATAGCTCTCTAACTATTTTTGCAGCATCCCAATCATCAAGAAGATAATTGTAGCAAAAAGCTATGGTTTGATGAGGATATGCAGCTTCAGAAAAGTGTTTAAAAAGTTTTTTCAGCTTAAAATACGAAGGTAATTCACTGGGTATAAAATAGCCAGTAATATCTTCTTTTCTAAAAGCTTGGGGATAAATATTATGAATCTTTTCATATGTCGATCTGATTTTTTGTCTGACTTTATTTTTCCTGTCTTGGTCTTTATCATTTCGATACTGATGATAGTACTTTAAAATCTGAATATCAGCTTTAAAATGTAGCCACCGCACGAAATCTTCACTATTAATATCAGCTGGTTTCAGGTCTTGTTTACTAAATTCCTCAAGTATATTTTTATAATCAGTATCACAAATAGCAGAGGAGCGTATGTAGCCACATATTTTTTTATAGTTTTCCTGGTAGTTTTTTATTAAAGCTATATAAATCACCCTCAAAATA
Organism: Bacillota bacterium; assembly: GCA_030705945.1. Classification (GTDB taxonomy): domain Bacteria; phylum Bacillota; class Clostridia; order Acetivibrionales; family DSM-2933; genus Pseudobacteroides. Next base: position 249 of record JAUZPS010000521.1, on the reverse strand, counting down.
AAATTAGTTGTTTTATAGATTATAATATAAATTTGATATTACTGCAAAAATAAATTTGACCAAAAAAATTTTAAAATCTCCTTAAATATTTTTTCGTAAATATAGGAAAGGCTGCTGTAATTTTATTGAGCAGCCTTTCCTTCAATAAATGTTGAGATATATTTTCTTAACATTCCTCATTTTGATTTTTTATAAAATAACTGCTTATCCCAAGCCGAGACCCATATATATTTTGAATCACAACTTATC
>JAUZPS010000520.1 GCA_030705945.1 Bacillota bacterium | reverse complement strand
AATAGGTTGCTTTTAGGTTTGCGCTGAGGTTTGTACTTAGGTTGCTAAGGTTTGAGCTATGATTTGCTTTAATTTTATTGGCTTTCTTTGACTGCTTAGTTATAGACATATTAAAGTTATAGTCTAATCTTTTAAGAAAATCCATAGCAGAACACGCCTTTATAATCAGACAAAAAAAATGGCGAAACCGATTCGCCATTTTTTATAAAAGATATGATATTTTCTATTATACTGTAACTTTATCTATAACGCTTTGATTCTTCTTTAATTCATTTCCCTTTTCAGCTTTCCATTTATCGATCATGCTTTTCATTCCGTCTGACTGAAGTTGTTGTTTTATTTTATCTTTTTCGCTGTCAAAGGTTGTCCCAGTTTTTATAAACTTAATTATGTGGTATCCGTATGTGCTCTTTACCATACCGATATCGCCTTCCTTAACGTTAGGATTAAAAGCAAAATCTTCAAATTCTTTAACCATTTCGCCTTTTCCAAAGGAATATTGACCGTTTTTATCCTTAGAACCAGGATCTTCTGAGTATTGTTTAACAAGACTATCAAAATCTGTTCCTGCTTTTGCCTTACTCAATATATCATTAGCAAGTTTTTCTTTTTCCTTGAGCTTATCAGCAGCTAACGCTTTTCCTTCACTATCCTGGGTCATTATCAGAACATGCTTAACAGTTCTCTTTTCTTTATCATAAGTTGCTGTGTTTTTGTCAAAATAAGCTTTAACATCCTCGTCCTTAATTGTAAGCCCCTTTACCAAATCGTTTGCATATTTGTTGTAAGCTAATGTATAATCCTTAAATATTGCTTCGTATTGATCAAGAGTTATGCTGAACTTTTGCTGAACTGCCTTATCAGCATCAGCTCTTTTTCCTTTACCTTCTTGTTGAATAAGCTGATCAATTGATGATTTTACGTTATCAAGATCTGCTTTCTCCAATTTATATTTTTCTTTCTTTGCATTGATCAATAACAATTTCATTTCCTGTAATTTCTCAAGAGCTTTTGTTTTTACAAGAGTTTTACGAGGTTCGGTTCCTTCATTACCATCCCAGAATTTCTTCTTATCAGCATCAGTAGCGCTTGCTAGGCCTGCAGTGCTTTCCATGTCAGCCTTAACAAGATTTACAAAAAACTTGAATTCAGGCAAAGTTATCTTTTCACTTCCTATGGTCGCAACAACATCGCTAGGACCTGAAGAACACGCGGCTAAATTAAATACCAGAATTAAACTTAAAAGAATTAGTAATACCTTTGAAAACTTCATAAATTACCCCCATTTTCCAAAATTAATTTTATGTTTCAAAAGACATAAGTACATTATAAACGATAATTATGTAATAAGAAATAGATAATCATAACTTTTTCGTATAATTATTAAAATTTATACTAAAGAATGTAAATAATTACCCCTCGGACACCGAATTTTTTTGCCTCATTATTGACTTCATCTTCGCCTGGACCGTCCTCTCCAAAGAATATATCAATTTTGTCGCCTTTTATTTTACTGCCAGTATCTTCCGCAATATATATTCCATCTAAATATTTGTAAGGTGATGGAAAACTTATATATACCCTGCTTCCTAATGGAATTATACTAGGATCAACAGCAATAGTCCTTCCCGTCGTAGCGCGGGTTCCCGTATGCGTAATTCCATATGATGGGCTGGAGGGACTTTTACCACAACTTTCTACCGACAGATCATAAGCTGTAGCAACCATTGAAAGTGACGTTTTACTGTTATTAATTATGTCGGCTATATCAGAACGTTGTTCAGAAGCTCTTGAGATAACATTACTTCTTAATTGGTTAGAGACTTTATTTGGGTAATCTATTGAAGAATAAATATCCAAATCACTAGTATCCGCGTTTATAGCCTTAGCAATTTCATTTTTAATGGAAGAAGAAATATTTTTATTGTTTTTTGGGATACTGGCTGTGAAAATATCATTATAATTGCTTTTACTTTCATCAGCTATAATATGTCTATCCAAATTAAGATTTTGGGTTTTAGCTAAAGGTTCAATTTTGCTCTGTGTATTTATATTTAAGGATATTGATTTGCTTTCAATATTTGGGTTTGTCTTTATCATTTCGTCTGTCCCAATATTGTTGAAAATAATTATAGCGCAAACAGTTAATAAAACAGGTATAGGAATAAGCTCTTTATGTTTTTTAATAATGCTGGTTAACGTGGACGTATTTAATTCCTTAATGTAAGCCTTTATTTTATTTAAAAGAGTGTCTGTATTATCCACAATGTTATTTGAGTCGTAGATAATGCATAAATCATATGTTTTGAGACCCTTTTTATTTATGTTCAGCAATTGCAATATTGAGTCTGCCAATTTCTGAATACCGGTAAGACATTTATTGAGTATGTAAATATCATGAATATTTAAGCCTTTCTGCGGCTTTTGATCAAAGTATTCAACGTCAGAATCAAGTAAAGAGCGATTACTGAAAGTAATCATTTTAATCTCGTTTAATATCTGGGAAGACGCTTTTTGTATTCTGGAAATAAATTTTCTAAGGAATCCAATATCATTTAAACTCAGATCCTTTAAAAAATTAATAACATAAACGGCAGACTTTTTAAATGAGTTCAACAGTTTTTGAAAAAGCTCAAACTCTTTTTCTTTAAATGATTTTAATGATTTTAATGAATTTACAAAAATGCCTCTATCTTTATGAAAAGCATTAGCGCGCTTTTGTAATGGAAATTTGCTGCGATCCTTAATTGCGGCAAATGAGCTTTTTATAAAGGAAGTTGAATCTTTAAAACCAGTTAAAAAGTTAGATACTATGCTTTTTGATACAAATTCCAGTTCAGCGTTTCTGAGTATTTCCTCAAGAATATCAGGGCAGCTCAAAGCTGAAATATCCTCATCCCTGAAAAACCGGGAAAGATATTTGGCGCTTTTGATATTAAATGAATCTAATCCGTTTAAAGTACTGCTTATTTCTCCACTCACCTGAAAACCTCCATAATAACAAAGTATTTGTTATCCGTGAAAACTTATTATATTGGATATATTTTCATTTGTAAAATGAACTTGCAGTGTATTTTATATTATAGAACAAAACTCTTGGATTTTAAAGTATTTTTTTCCTTGGAACAAAATTCACATGTAAATATCGGCAAATTTATCAAAGTTTTGTAGAATAATTTTTAATAAGCCAATATATTAAAGTATTATAATTAAAAGTGGGCAAAATAATCCTCTAAAGTTATAGAAAACTTTATTGACCGCCTATATACCTCTTTGTTAAAATTAAATTAGGTAGCATCAAAAAAACTTAGCAACTGGTCGTTTCAAAAACTTGATATAATGGGTTTTAGTCATATAAACTTGAACAAGGAATTTTTTGAAACGCCCTTAATTATTTGTAATATAATATTTTTATATAAAAAGTTATTAATCTTTTACATTTGCTTATTACAAAATAACTTTAGGCGTTCACTGTTTTGCTCAGTCAAATTTGAGATTAATAGCGCTTTTTATATGGAAGATGGAGAAGTGAAAATTTAAGTTCAATTGTCTGTTTATGACATTAATTTATCTATGGGGTGCTTTATGTATAGCAGTTTAAATTTAAAAATTAGAAAGCTTTTCAAAAAGGAAAGCAATGATTT
>JAUZPS010000052.1 GCA_030705945.1 Bacillota bacterium | reverse complement strand
GGGATTGGAATGAAAGATCATCATGGGATTGCTTTACTAATAGGATATCCCAAATACAAGTTTGAGCGCAGGCTTAGAAGATCTTTATCAAAAGTGCATTATTTTTAAAAAAGCTTTTACTTTTTAAATAAATTAAAATCAATTAAACTTTTACATTTAGGGAGTATCAAAACGCCCTAAAACCATTCGTTATTTTGCTCTGCTAAATGTAAGATTAATAATGATTTTAATATAGAAAGGATGAATTTTTTATGAAGACAATAATAGTCACGCAGGATGATCCCTTTTATTCTCCAGTATTTTTTAGTAATTTTCTAAAGAATAATACCACTGAAGCGGTTATCATCCTCCCTACCCTGAATCAGAAAAACGAAAGTCATTTAAAGTTAATTATGTCATTCTATGGATTCTGGGGCTTTACAAAATTAGGTATGGAGCTGGGATTAAAGGGATTTCTAAATCTTTTTAACAAAGATTTGTTCACTGAATCAATATTAAAAAAGCATAATATTCCATTTTTTCATACAAATAATATTAACAGTCCTGATACACTGGCTAAAATTAGATCGATTTCTCCAGAATTAATCGTAGCAATTGGCGCTCCACAAATATTTAAACCCGAAGTTCTTAAAATACCGCCTAAAGGCTGCATTAATATTCATGAATCTCCCCTTCCCAAATACAAAGGAGTCTTTCCGATTTTTTGGCAGTTACTCCATGGCGAAGAACAGATCGGTATAACTATTCATGAAATGGATGAAAAGATTGATGAAGGAAGAAATATTATGCAGAAATATTTTAAACATGACAACAAGAGTTTCCATAAACTAATGAAGACTGCTTATAAAACAGCAGCCCAAATGTTAGAAGAAGTTCTAGGCAATTTTGATGAAAGCACGTTCAAAGAACCTGGACCTGAAAGTTCCTATTTTTCTCTACCCGACGCCGGCGCCATCAAAAAGTTTAAACAAAAAGGTTTAAGAATTAATTAGGGGTAGTGTAAAAAAGAAAACGTATAGATAACCAAATGTAAAGTTTTATACTATATTTTACATTTGGTTATCTATAAACATAACAAAATAAAATGCTTATTAATTTCGCATTTTATTTTGTTTATGTTATATTCAATATTTATTTTTGTTCCTTCTTCCATTTCCAAGCATAACTAATTACTTTTTTGTTGCAAGCTTCAATACATGAGCCGCAAAGTATGCATTCAGGATTATACATATTTTCATCTTTTACCATATCATATGTGTTTAGGCTCATAGGACAAGCTTCATCGCATCTTTTGCATCCGACACAATTCTTCTTATTGACTTCTAGATGCAATGATGGGTATCTTACTTTATTTTTAAACTTAGTACCGATTATACCTAGCGCATTCATAGGACAAAAATAATTACAAGTGGAGCGATTTCCAAAAACCAATGTCAATATAATAAAAATTGCAATTGAAATAGGATAATATAACAACAAAGATGACGCGAGCGAAAGCGAATCAATTTTTATAGAACCGTCGGCAGACTGAGGGTAAAATAAATTAACACTTTTAAAACCGCCGCTAATAATAGTTGCTAAGATAGGGAAAAACCAAACAATGAAAAAAATGTATCTCAAAATCCTCATAGTTCTTCGTCCTTTTGGGCTTAAACGCTTTGGCAGAAGCATAGCCATGATATCCTGTCCGGCGCCAAAGGGACACCCTATTGAGCAGTATAGTCTTCCGGTAAAAAACGAAGAAATAAACCAAATAACAAGAAAAATAATTCCAATACTTAATATTTTATTGCGACTTGAAAAAACAATTGCCGCAGGGCTTAATCTGATTAACGCGAATGGTAACGCAAGTATCCATAGAAATATAATTATTCTACGTACTCGCTGAAAACCTGATATCTTTCTCTTTAATTCCATAATAATCCCCCTGTTTGCCGTAAAATATGCTTATATTATAAGAGTGTATGAATTTATAAAACGCAATTACCTATAGGAAGTCGTTGATTAGCTAAAACTTTGTATTTAAACTTATGCATCAAATTGCGCGGATCCCAAATATATACTTCCAAACCATATAACTTTTTGATAAAATGGATTTGCGTTAAAGATTTATCACTATACTAAGACTTATCATATTTACCAATTATTATTATAATAATTATAAAGTATTTTAATTTATTTTACCAGACATATTAACTGCATTTTTAATGTAAAATCTTTTTCGCAACTTATATATATAAAAAGCGCTATTAATCTTACATTTGACGGATCAAAATAACGAACGCTTTAACGTTATTTTGCTCCGTCAAATGTAAAAGATTAATTGCTTTTTATATAGATTTTAAATTTGTAAGGAGGAATAATTTTATGACTATAAATTACAAGATTGCTTGTGTTCAGACTGATTGTTTTCCATGTGATATAGGTAAAAATTTAGAAAAAGTTAAGAGCTTTTTGGTTGAAGCAAAGAATAAGGGAGCCAAACTTGCCGTTTTGCCTGAACTTTTTAATATCGGTTATGACTTAAATCTTTTTAGGTCATATTCAGAGTATGATGTTTCAGAAACTAAACATTTCTTATCCACTTTATCAAAAGAGTTGGATCTATTTATTGTTGCAGGTATAGCAGATCAGGAAGGAGGTTCCTTACAAAATTCAGCATGTGTTTTTGATAACCATGGAAATGTTATATGCAAATATAATAAAATGAATTTATTCCCATTGAGTGAAGAAAAGAATATTTTTACAGAAGGCAGTCAACCCGAAACTTTTTCTATTGGAGATTTTAAGGTAGGATTGTTAATTTGTTATGATATACGTTTTCCGGAAGTTACAACAAAGTATTTTGAAGAAGGTTGTAATGTTTTTATTATCCTGTCCGCTTTTCCATTTCCAAGACTTGAGCATTGGAAAACACTCATTAAAGCCAGAGCAATTGAAAGCCAATCTTATGTTATTGCTTGCAATAGAGTTGGAAAAGATGGCGACATGACCTTTTTAGGCAATTCATGTATTATTGATCCCTGGGGAACAGAAAAAGCTAATTTAAATGAAACAGAGGAAGGTGTTCTTTTGGGTGAAATAAATATGGATAAAATATTAGAAGTAAGGAGTAAAATGACCTGCTTTGAGAACAAAACCAAGCTTCTTACATATCTAAGAGAGTCTAAGAAAAATATATAAGGTAGTATCAAAAAAAACTTTGCAACTGGTCGTTTCAAAAATTTGATATAATGGGTCTTCGTTGTATAAACCCCCACAAGGAATTTTTTGAAACGCCCTAACCTAAGGATATGTAACATATAATCTAAATTAAAAGCGCAATTAATCTTACATTTGACAGAGCAAAATAACAAACGCTTTAACGTTTTTTGTCATAGGCAAATGTAAAAGATTAATCACTTTTAATCTATCTCTGAATAACATGGATATTATAGAGGTGATTATATGTATCATATTGAGATTGACACTAAAAACCGGATATTAAAATTATTCGATGACACAGTTTTAACCAGGCACTATCCTGTTGCAGTTGGAAAACCTTCTACACCTACTCCTTTAGGAAATTGGGCTATTATTAAGAAGGCTTTGTGGGGAGCCCAATTCGGCGGACATTTCATGCAACTTAATGTACCCTGGGGGCGATTGATTTTAGACACATTTTAGTTTGGATTTTTGAATTTATACTTTATTGAAATATTATCAGTTCCATTAATTTCTATTCTGTCAATCAACTGAACCAACATATTCTTAGGGACAATCTCGAAATCGATTATTCCTTTTATTATTTCCGAAACTGTATCGACTTCTTTAATTTTTTCTGCCTTTCTCTGCTCTCTTTCAAGTATTGACAATTTTGATGACAGATGCTCTCTCTCTTGGTTAAACTCGTTCATAAAATTGAGAAAGTCTTTTTCAGATAAGAGGCCTCTTATTTTGTCCTCATATAATGCTTTTAGAACTCTTTGAATCTCCGCTAGTCTATTATTTATTGTATTTACCTGGCTTTCCGTTGTGTTTTTCTGTGAGTTATCCTTTTTAATCTCAATAGAATTAATCACTTTAGACTTATTTAAAACTTTCTTCGCCATTGTCTTAAGCCTTGATACAATTTCCTCATCAAGCTTTTTTTCATTGATTCCGTTTCGCTGGCATTCTGTAAATCTTTTGTACTTGGAGCATATCACATAGGAAGTACCTCTACTGTTTTTACAGAATGTCATTCGATGCCCGCATAACCCACAATATAGCAGCCCGGATAATAAATGTGGTTTATCATTTTTAACTTGCTTATATACAGGCTTTGATTGAATTATTTGCTGTACTAGACTGAAAGTATCTACAGATATAATTGGAGCGTGGGTATTCTCAACTATGATATGTGATTCATGATCAATCAAATGGAATTTTTTAACCTTATAGCTAATTTTCTCAGACTTATGTTGTACCATATTTCCAATATACACTTGGTTCATTAAAATACTACGTATTGTTTCAGCTGTCCACAAGCCATATTTTGCAAGATAATGATTATAATTTGGACTAATCTCTTTTTTATATTGCGCCGGTGATTTAATTCCTTCTCTGTTTAATGTCTTGGCTATTTGTACATAGCCCATCCCTTCAATATACATTTCAAATATTCTTTTAATTATAGGAGCAACATCTTCATCGATTATAAAAGCATTTTTGTTATTCAGACTCTTTCTATATCCATAAGGAGCATATGCGCCAATAAATTCGCCCCTTTCCACCTTTGTCCTAAAAGCTGTCCTAACTTTCTTTGATATGTCTTTTGCATATAGATCATTTATGACTGATTTGAAAGGACTCATATCATTGTTTGTATTATTTGCAAATGTATCAATTCCGTCGTTTAAAGCTATGTATCTTACATTATGTTCTGGAAAATATCTTTCTATGTAGTACCCAGTCTCTATATAGTCCCTTCCAAGCCTAGATAAATCTTTTGTTATAACCAGATTTATCTTTTTGCTTTCAACATCCGCAATCATTCGCTTGAAATCAGGGCGGTTAAAATTAGTCCCGGTAAAGCCATCATCAATGTAAATACCAAATAAATTCCAATTACGCTCTAGAACATACTTTGTAAGGTAATCTCTTTGATTATTTATACTTTCTGATTGTCCGTTTCCTTCGTCTTCACGTGATAGACGTAGATACAAAGCTGCATTATAAATTTTTTTATCAAACTGATTTTGGTAGTAGTTATCATTCAAGGCATACACTGCTATTCACTCCTTATCGCCTGTTCTTTTGAATGACAACTTCCTGTCGTATGTTGTAATTCTACTCCAGAATCATTTTTTTTACTGTAATTTGATAGAAAATTTTTACTATTTATTGTTTGAGATATTACCTCTTGCATTAACTGTTCAAAGGATTTTCCCTCACTTGAAAAGTTTTCAGTAACAGAAAACTCTGCTTCATCTTTAGAGTTTAATTTTTTGCTCACCATAATTAAACCCCAGATTATAAAAATAATATTAAATACTATTCTTAAATGCTCAAAGATATGCTTTGCTATTGTCATCTGTAATTGTTTATTCCACACCTGAAAACACAATAAAGTAACCAATTAGGCTGCTGTAAATAATCAACAGCCTAATTAGCGCTTCCCTTATCATAAACTATTTCTTCATACTGATTATGCAAGTTCATATTTTTCATAACCTCTTCAAGGCTATATATATTTAGTATAATATATAATTTTCTATAATCTATATAAAAAGCACTATTAATCTTACATTTGACGGAGCAAAATAACGAACGCTTTAACGTTATTTTGTGATAGGCAAATGTAAAAGATTAATTGCTTTTTATCTACAAAAGGATTAAAATGCTAACAAACAACTTGCGGATAATCAGAACCAGCCTGATTAAAGTGTTTTGCAATGGTTATAACATCCATTATATTTATTACAGAGTCACCGTTAATATCCAAACTTTCATCATAATAAGAATCTCCTTTTATAGAGTTAAAGGCCTTTGCAACTTTGACTATATCAATTATATTTATTACGTTATCCTGTGGAAAATTTAGATCGCCCGCCCAAATCTCAATTGGTAAATCTGCTTTTGATAATTCAACATCATTTTCAACTTTGATACCTTTAATTTCTCTTTTTAGATATCCATTCTTTATAATGGAAATGTCATAACCTGTAAGAGATTTTGGAACATCAGTAATTTCAAAATATCCGCTTTCATCTGTGACGCTTGAGTAATTGGTACCTGCAATAGATACTGTAAATCCTGTTTTGGATTGACTTCTTGAAGTTTTAACAAAATCAGGTTTAATGTAGCCTCTTATCTTATATGTGTCATCTACAAGTTCTTCAAGATTTTCACTCACCATTAACGAATAATTTCCCATAAGCAACGGATCATTACTTAATACATCAATCTTGTAAGAGCTCCCTTCTACTGCGCTAAAACTGATAATATTATCTCTTATATATGTATACCCAACTTCTCCTCCGGATTGTCTTGTTAACTTTACAGAGAAATAATAAGGCGCATTAAGTTTCAAGTAAATATTCCCAGTATCCTGTGGATAGAAATTAAAGCTGTCAACATTCCCAGGATAGTTAACTCCACCTGATACCAGACTGTCAATCCCTATTATCTCAGGAAAGTTAATTGGATTATGGTGATCTGTGAATATTGGTTTATCTATGCTAATTTTGTAGTTATCCAAATCAGAGCGCTTATAACTAAATATATAATATATCTCATTTGCATTTAAGAAATAGTATCTTCCATTATTATCAGAATCCATACTCTCTCTATCCAACTGTTTATTTTTACTGTCTCGAACTTCTAAGTCTACACTATCAGCATATAAGCGGTATATTCCATTGTAAGGAGCGATAAAAGAATAACAATCAATATCTCCTGGAAAGTCAATTTTACCTTCAATTATGCCCATTTTTCCAATTGCTTTGGAGAAGGATGGAACATCTCCGCAATCATCAGCTATTGGACCTTTCAAAACAAACGAATAACTGATAGTTTTCAGCGTTTTAAGATCAGTATCATTATAATAATGCACAATATATTTAGTTAGTTTAATATAATACACATTATCTTTTATTAATTTAAAATATAACTTGGAATCTTTTTTATTAACATAAGATGAGTAGATATAATTCCCGTTTAAGTCAGTTATATCAAATAATAATTTACTATCTTCATCCGTTGTTGGATTACCATCAGAATAAATTTGTATATTGCTGTCAAAAACATAAATACCTGTACTTTCCGGTACAAATTTATAATAATCATTTTCAATTGAATACTTGACTTCTCCTTTAACCTCTTGATCCAGTTTAATTTCTGTTGCGTTATCTTTTGTATTTCCAGTCAAATCTATAGGACCTTCAATTATAACAGAATATCTTAACATACTATAAGATTGTGGGTTTTTTATACAAAAATAATAGTTAGACTTATTATCTACTTGAAAATAACCAAAAGAACTATCTTGATTTATGGAAACTTTATTACCACTTTCATCATAAATATCCATCCACCCACTTAAGATTAAATTATCCCATTCATAATCTAGCACTTTAAAGTTTATTTTATAAATGCCACTATTTAAAGATTGGATTTTAAAATAATCTATATCATTTATTGAGTCAATTAACCCATCCACAGTATCTTGTAATTCTATTTCATTTGCTGATTCTTTAGTATTTCCATAATCATCATGCATAGGTCCTTTTATAACAAAACTAATATTGCAAGGATAGTTATAACCTAATACTGAAATATAATATATTGAATCTTTTTTCAACCATAAATAATTTTTCTTATCACAAGATAGATAACTGCCATAATAGTTCCAGTAGCTATCATGTACACTAAGTTGATTTGTAGCATAAGCATAACCATCGTATGTAGTAAAGTCTAAATAGTATAATCCGTCTTCTTTAGGAATAAACCTCATGTAATCATCATCACCTACATAATTAGCTGAAACTGACACCAATTCATTTAGAAATATTTCTTTTGCATTATCTTTTGAATCGCCAAAGTCATCTAAAACAGGTCCAAGAATAGAAAAAGAAACATCAGTAGAAGAGTTAATGTTATTATTAACAAACTTAACATAATAAACCTCACCCTTTTTTGCATTAAAAAATTCTGGTAAAAGTATATTTGAGGATATCAGTAAACCATTCTTATTATAAATCTCCCATAAGTTTAAAGACTTTTCAGGACATTGATCAAACAAAGTGTAAATACCATCTGACGGTACTTTAAAATAAAAATAATCCAAGTCACCATAAAAATCTTTCTTGCATAATACATTTTCACCAGGATTTATTTCTGTTGCAGTTTCAAAGTCATTTCCATAGTCATCCATTATTGGTCCTATTAATTTAAACTTATAATCAAACCAAGAACATACACCTGCGCTTTGTATAGCAAAATAATAATCTGCGTTTCCTTTTAAATAAAAATATGCTTTAGTATCTTTATAATGAATATTGTTTAATCCAACTCCTGAAGCATCATATATTCTTAATATATTCATAGTTTCATGTTTCGGATAAAAATCCATATCGTATATACTCGTTAAATCAATACAATATTCTCCTTCTTTTGAAGGCGTGTATTTAAAATAATCCATATCACTAAAATCGTTGATACACCCCTCTATATTTGTTTCTTTTAGGATTTCTTTAGCGCTTTCCATAGAATCCCCAAATTCATCTAAAGATGGAGGTTTTATGGTAAACTTGTAATTAAATAAATACGGATCCGTTCTATAATTTGATACAGCGATATAGCAAGTTTCACCCTTTTTAAGGCTTATGTATGCGTCAATAGCGTTTGGGTAAGTAAAATCAATTAAATTACCATTCGAATTATAAACCCTTACATAATTGCGGATATAATCATAATCAGCGGCGCTAGTATTACAGTCAGCAGAAAATTCATATATGTGATACAATCCAGTATAAGAAGCAGTAATACTAAAGATATCCCTGTCAAAACTATTGTCTATACTTCCATTTACCAAAGTATCAGGCTTTATTGCTACCGCGCTCTCAAACGAGTCACCAACATCATCTTTCATGGGACCTGATACTTTAAGCTCATAAAAATATGTATTTGTATAGTTAATATTCCTTTTAATCTCCAGATAACAAACCTGATCTTTGCAAAGGGAGATAAATCTATTATTTAATACAAGCTCGTTTCCATTTTGATCGTAAACTGAAACTAATAACTTATTAACCATGTAATCAAATTTGTATATTCCATTTTCAGGCGCTTTGAATTTTAAAACATCGACATCTTCATCATTTATAAAATTGACCCTCTTTGTCTCTCCTGAATTTATATCTGATGCATCGCCGAAGCTATCACTAAAGTCGTCAATTAAATAGTTGTAGTCAAATGTATAATTAGTCATTCCATCTTGGGAACTTTTTAATTTAATAAAATATCTCATACCTTTATTTACAAAAAACTTAAGTATGTATTTTTTACTGCCAGAATCTAAACTTTCACATCCAGTATTGTAGTTAACAGCTTTACCCCTATAGTCCAAAATGCTTGGAGTAATGGCTTTATCTGATGTTATTTCCAAAACCGTATCTCCTTCAAAACATGACGTGAAAGAAAACATATCAGTATCAGAAGAACTCTCAAGTTTCCCGCTAATTGGCGATTTTTCAGTTATTGTCTGTGGATTTAAAATGGTATTTCCAAAATCATCATCTATTGAAACATCTGATTGTATAACCTTGTATGCATCCGGAATATCAACTAAAGTGTCAGAAGTTGTATAAACTGAGGAAATTACCGAATTATCCTTTATTTTTGTTTCAGAATCCAAACCTCCAGCCTTGCTATCATGTCCTACACTTTCAAAACTATCACTTAGCATTAGTGTATAATCTTCTTTTGAATTTTTATCCAGTCCAACAACTTTAATAAATAAGCTTTTTGTATCCTTAAGATTTACACAGTAGATATTATCACTGACTTTTTCATAATTTATTTCACTTTCTATATAATCATTTTGTAGACTGAACAACTTCAATTCCAGATTAGATGAACCATCAAATTGAATGTATATTGCTCCAGTATTTTGCGGTGTAAATTGCATATAATCAATATCGCCACTATAATTAATAGTTCCCTTAACAGGTGTTTCAGATTTTATTACATTTGCTTTGTTCGCTTCATTTGGAAAATCATCAACTATTGGCTCTTTTATATAAAAACTATAATCAGTTGATTTATAATAAGTAATTTTGATAAAGTAGGTTTCATTTGAAGAAAAATAATAGTATTTCTCATCACCATCCAGGTTCAGTTTGCATTTATCTACATATCTACCATATCTATCATACACATAACAATTAACATTATTTGATATAGAAAGATTATATAAGCCTTCAGAGTCTGTCGTAAAGCTCCAATAGTCTTCATCATATTGATAATCAATTCTGCTGTCATATGTTTTTCCAATGTTTATTTTCTCAGCATAACTAAAACTATTTCCTACATCTTTTATAGCAGGTTTTTTTAAAATAAATGAATATGTAAATAGATTATTTGTAAAAGAACTTTTAAATGATATATAGTATGTAATACCTTTTGTCAGACAAAAACTAACCGCATTCATATCTGAGTAATCCACATTAACTGTTAAATAGTTAGAACCATAAACACTGAAAACTTGATAGAGCTTAATGTCATCCTCACCAAAAGTACTTTTAACGCTCAGTTTATCCAAATAATAACAACTAGATTCAGATGGCACAAATTTAAAACAATCAACATCACCAGAAGTATTAATTTCTCCCTTAACCTCATTATCCAGCTTTATTTCCTTGGCATTATCTTTAGTATCAGAATAATCATCAACAATAGGGGTACTTATTGAAAAGGCATATTTAAAATAGTTAGGATTACCGGAATTTTTTATGACCAAAAAACATGATTTTTCTTTTTTAAATTCAAATACAACAGAGTTACCATTACAATCAGCAATAAGTGAGGCGCCATTTTCATCAACAATGTTTAAAACATTAAGAATATATATATCTTCACAATCAAAAAAATCAAAATTTACTCTGTATAATCCATTTTCTGCGCATTTGAATCTGAAATAGTCCCGATCTTTTGAGGTCGAGACTCCTTCAACTTTATCTAATACCTTAACATCATATGCTGATTCTTTTGTATTACCGTAATCATCCGAATTGGATAATGTGGGTGTTGGAATTACTATTGGAGTTGGTGTCATGGAGTATACTTCAGAAATTACTGTCGGAATTGGTGTCATGGAATATATTTCAGAAGTTACTGTTGGAATCGGTGTCATGGAATAGACTTCAGAAGTTACTGTTGGAGTTGGTGTCATGGAGTATACTTCAGAAGTTACAGAAGCTGGCGCTTCCAATAAGCTATTGTATAAACTCTCTGAGTAGACAACTCTCAAGTTAAGCATCATAATACAAAAAATCAATAAAAAAGATACAATCTTAAAATAGCCTCTAGTTTTCATATTTTCTCCCCTTTAATATAAAATTAAAAAATCAATTACTTTTTATAAGAATTTTATCATTTGGCGCAGCGCTAATAAAAGCTAAAAATGAAGGACTTGACCCGTTTGAAACCATTGAATTAATATAAAACAGCTGTAAAGATTGTATTTTTCTTTGCAGCTGTTTTTTGCAATTAACTATCTACTTGCATACTCGGGATAATCCTTGGAAGTTTTGACAAAGTATCTTGCTAAGATCATAACATCAGCTAAATTAACAACAGAATTGCCATCAAGGTCCGCACTTTCATTAACTACAGTTTTGTTAAATAACTTTGCAATCTTCATTACATCCATCATGTTTACTATACCATCCTGATCTATGTCACCAGCCCACATTTGCACTGGTGAATCCTTTGTAGAAACCATAATGTCCTTGTTGGCAGTCACATCAATTACTCTTTTAAGGTACCCAGGTCTGCTTATTTCAACATTATAGGGCATATCACTTTTTGATACATCAGGTATTTCAAAATAGCCATTCTCATCAGTAACTGCAGATTGTCCCGAACCAGTTACCTTAACAACAAACCCTGACACAGGCGCTTTAAATCCGTAATTGATAAATTCTGGTTTTATATATCCCATTATAGTGCATGTCTTTGATAATAACTGGTCCATATTATCATTTACAGTCAGTTTGTATTCTTTGTCAATTGAATTTGAATCAAAATTTGTGACTTTTATGTAATATGTCTTATTTGCTTCCAGTTCAGCATCTACTATTTTTGTATTATTCTCATTTTTAATAAGTCTTTGATTAGCGCAATACTTATTATCCGTGTCATATATATCAAGGGAATTGATATAACCAAAATCCAGAGCAAAATAGTATTTCCCTGAATATACGGGTGTAAAACCGAATATATCCACATCCTCAAGATAATTTATAACACCACTTAAAGGACTGTTAATTCTTAGTAACGGACAATTATCTGGGATATTTGTATAATCGTCAGGGGTAGGACCCTCAACTAAAACTGAGTAATCATTATAGCCTTCAACTTTTATATAACACGTTTCATTTTCTGGAAGAAAGTACAATTTCTTTCTTTCATCAGTTTTGATGCTAAAGCTTTTTATTTGATTCCCGCTTTTATCAAAAACTGATATTGGTGATTCTGAAAACATTCCATCATAAGTTATAGTATAAATCCCCTTTGATTTGGTTGTGAAATTGAACATGTCAACATCACCATAATAATCAATTGCGCTATTATATTTTGTTCCCAATTCGATAGTTTTGGAATTGCTGATGTCATTTCCAATTTCATTTAAGTCTGGTCCTTTAAGTGTAAAGGAATAATCAAAATAATTATTTGTTTTTGAATTATCCAAGCATATATAGTAAGTTTTACCACGAACAAAATTTAAATAAATCTTATTATAGTCCGGCTTATTACTTAAATTCATTCCAATTTCATTGTCTTCCGAATCTTCTACTGACATAACAAACCCAAAATCAGGAACAAGATTATTTGAGAATTCCATGCTAATATCTTCCAAGCAAAATGTGCCTGATATATCAGGGGTAAACTTGAAATAATCATAATCACCCAAATATTCCACTTTACCGCTTGTTTTTTTATTTAACTGTAACTCATTAGCTTCATCTTTACTATTCCCATAATCATCAGACAAAGGTCCATTTACCGAAAATGAATAATCAAAACTTAAATATGTACACTCAATTGACATATAATAAACCATGTCTTTTTTTAATTGAAAGTACGCTCTATTATATCCATAATCATAAACTACTTTAACTGAATTTCCTGTCGAGTCATATAATTTAAACACTCGATTTAATTGCGAATTATAATCTGAAGTAGAAGTATTATAATTATCTAAGCAATATGCTCCATCCTTATCTACCCTAAGCTTGAAAAAGTCTTTATCATATTTAAATTCAGTTTTCCCATCAATTTTACTTCCAATTTTTATTTCACTGGCAGACTGCATGTCATTTCCATAGTCATCAGTTTGTGGACCTTTAATGTTAAAGGAGAATTTAGTGTTGGACTCTGGAAAGGTGACCCTTAAATAGTACTTTTTGTCCTTTTGTAGATTCACATAGTAGTTGGAATTGTATTTGTCAATATTTAACACTGTACTATTGGAATCAACTATATAAACATTATCTGTAGTACCTATGCCACTATTTTGCAATAAATCTTCTATAAGATATGTACCGTCCATAGAAGGAATAAAACTGAAACAGTCACAATCACCTAAATAATTTCCAACAGCTTCAAAAGGCGCATTAAGATCTATCTGTTTAGCAGTTTCTGGGGTGTTTCCACAATCATCCTCAATGGGACCTTTTACGGAAAACGAATATTGTAACAAAGGGCTATCACCACTTGCAACTGAAATGAACAATGTCGATGGTTTTGACATATAAACAATTAATTTATTATTTTCGACTTTTGAATATATCTCATTTCTGTTTTCATCATAAAACTTAATAATATCAGATAATTTGAAATCGTTGATTGCCGTTTGGACAAAATCATCGATGTAATATGCGCCTGCATTAACATTAACCTTGAAGAAATCCAGATCATGAGCATAGTCTCCCTGCCCATTGATTTTGCTGCTCATGGATATTTCTTTTGCAGTCTCAATTTCATTTCCACAATCATCCTCCAAAGGACCTTCCAAATCAATTGAATAGTTGAATAATGGATAGGAGTAATTTGTGTTTGAAACGATTATATAATATGTTTTGCCCTTTAAAAGGGAGATTTTCATACTTCCATCTTTTTCATAACTTATTTTATCACTCAAATAATATCCGTAAACTGTTACAATTTTATCCATCTCGGGTGTTTCATCACTATCATTCTGCAAATCAACACTAAAGTTTTTCAGAAGATAAGTTCCATCCATTGTTGGAACAAATTTGAAGTAATCGTAATCAGAAAAATAATCCATTGAACCTTTTATTTTATCTTCCAATTTAATTTCCTTGGACGTTTCTTCATCATTACCAATATCATCTTCCATAGGTCCTTCAAATTTGAAGGAATAGTCATAAACATATGCTGCGTTGAACATACCATTAATAGAAATATAATACATCTCATTTGACTTCAATTTGAAATAAATTGTATTTTTGCTATCCATCCAATAGTTAACTCGATCATTATTTTTGCCGCATATATTTAAAACTTGTCCTGCTGATGGTTGCATAGTATATATGTCATTGTTTGTAGATTTAAATTCTTTTAAGCGATATATTCCTTCTTTTTCAGACTTAAAACTAAAAAAATCAACATCACTTCTTTCATAAATACTACCGTTTATATTCTCACCTATACTAAGCTCCTTCGCTGTTTCTTTTGTGTCTCCATATTCATCTTCTTTTGGTTCGGTTATCATAAATTTGTAAGAAGTTGTTGAAGAAGCGTTTAATACTTTAATATAATACATCTTATTCTTTTCAAGATTATAATCATTGTTGTTGGAAAATTCATTTGGATAAACCTGAATCCCCGCTTCATCGTACAAGCATATTGAAAAACCATAATCATACCTGATAAATCTGTATACGCCTGCTTTAGTTGTAGTAAATTTAAATGCGTCTATATCATCATAACTTACAATATTCCCCTTG
>JAUZPS010000519.1 GCA_030705945.1 Bacillota bacterium | reverse complement strand
GAAAGTTAAGTATCTTTTGAAATAAAATATAAAAGACAACGATTTAATATATATATTTTGCAATAAACATTTTACATCCATTTCTAATATTGCAACTTATATAGTATAATTTTGTTAAGTTTTTAATAATTTTTAAAGTAATTGCTTCTGATAATCTTATCAGCCAAATCAAGTCCTTTAATTGCTTGATTCTTTTCATTCTCTTTAAGATTTGCGCTAACAACTTTTTTATTTTCTAAAACAACAAAGCTTTTTTTGGTTTTCAAAAGATTTCTGCCCATAGCGCTATTCGTATAATTGCTCTCATCTACGCCTAAAAGGTAGCAGATAGTAGGCAGAATATCTATTTCACCTCCAATTGTATCAGGATCCTCTTCGAAGTAATGATTCTGGTAAAAAATTAACGGTGTCTTTTTTTGATTATCCAACCACCACTTCAGTGATGGTCTTGCATTTTTTACATCTTCGGGATAAAATCTATGGATCCCTTCATGGTCCCCATATATGACTACGACAGTATTATCTAACAATTTATCTCTATTAAGGTTTTCAATAAAAGCTCCCAAATATTTATCAGTATAATGGATACTCTGAAAATATCCGCCCAAATACGACTTATCAAGTTCGGTATCCAGCTTAAGGTCTCTTAAATTGTTTGGAAGGTTAAATGGCATATGGCTTGTTAAAGTGACAACAAAAGAAAAGAAAGGTTGTCGTTGCTTTGCAATCATTGGCTCTATTTGTTTTAAATAAGAAGCGTCACTTATACCAAGGCCTATAGAATCACTTAAGTTATAACTTGAAGAATCAACGCATTTTTCAAAACCAATTGATTTCAATGCTGGCATCCAGTTCCAGAAAGATCCTTTATCAGGGTGGTACGCTACTGTTTGGTACCCTTTTTTTCTTAGAAGCTTTGGCAGTGAGTGACTATACTGGGTGAGCGGGTATCTAAAGAATGTGCTTCCAGCTCTGATAGGATAAATGGATGTATTAGTCATTAGGTCGGCATCGGAACTCATTCCATTATTTACTTGCTCACAAATATTTGAGAAATAAATGCTGTTCTTTAAGAGTCTGTTCAGATTGGGTGTAATTTCCTGGCCGTTTATTTTCTGATTTATTACGAAGTTCTCAAGGGATTCAACTTGTATAACAATAAGATTTTTTCCTTTAAATATAGCTTTATATTTATTATCGGGAAGGTTTTCCTTTTTAGATTCGAACCAATCTCTTATTTCTTTTTTATCTTTTTCTGTTAATGTTACAGGTCTTGTATTTTCCCAACAGTTGTAGGCATCTACCAAGTGATAGCCTATAGGAGATAAATTATCGCATGTTATATTTGAGTCGAATATGTCAACTACTTCATAAGCATTATTGATACCAAGCTTTTTGTCAATATAGTTTCTTATTGGTATTATTGATATTATTAATATGATTGAAAATACGAAGAGTCCAGTAGAAACAATGACTCTTCTTGGCATTTGGGAATAGATTTTTCTTTTAAAAATAATAAAAGGTAATACGGCAAGGATATCAATAATAAAAATTAAATCGATAACTCTAAATAGAGATTTTATACTGTCACCAAGGTTATCTAAATTTGACGATTCTGATAACAGATGTATTGATGGAACTGTATTAAAGCTACGCATATATAGTAAGTCAACAATTAACAATATTGAAATTAATAGATTTGTAAAGAATAAATACCATAGCTGCTTTCGGTTTTTAAAAAGGTAAGAAAAAGATAGTAGGGCTACAATAAATCCACAATAAAATATAGGTCGTATCGAACCTATAAATATTAATTTTGCAGCTGAAATAACCATGGGTTTTGAATGGGATTTATTTAGTGAAAGACCTAAAAATAAAATAAATTTCATAAGGATAACAATAAAGGTATATAACCAAAAGTAATTTTTAGTAATAGTATTTTTAAATGAATTCAATAACTTATTTTTCATCAGTGATTTCCTTTCAAATTAAATATATAGTAAGGAACTATATGTAGAAAAGCCCCTCTTCATGAATTGAATCAATTATTAACATTATAATATATTGTTTAATTTGGGATAATAGTTGGAAATAAATTTAACAGAATGTTCATAAATTAAAATATAAATTCGTAAGTTATATAAAAAGCACTATTAATCTTACATTTGACGGAGCAAAATAACGAACGCTTTAACGTTATTTTGCGATAGGCAAATGTAAAAGATTAATTGCTTTTTATATAGTATCAAAAAAACTTAGCAACTGGTCGTTTCAAAAACCCGATATGATGGGTTTTCGTCGTATAAACTTGAACAAGGAATTTTTTGAAACGCCCTAAAACAAATAGTAAAATTAAGGGTTTCAGTGATAAACTGAAACCCCTTTAATTTTATTATAGATATAGAACTATAAAGTTTTAAACATGTTCGCTTTGATGGGGCTCGTTGTTTCGCTCTGCTAAATATAAGATTAATAACTCAAATTTCCCACTCCAAATTATGCTGAAAAATCTGATTGATCAATGCTAAATACTCAGAAGAATGGCTGCATTTTTTGATTTTTTTCGCAAACTTTCCGTCCTTATCCATATTTATAATCATGTAATTCCAAAACTCCTTCATTTTGTCGCATAGATGCTTTTCGCCAGAGAGTATGCTTCTATAATAATTAAAAATCTCATCATGAAACTGCCTGATAATACTGATTTTATTATCAGGTGAAATTATATTTCCTTTTATTTTGGACGGAAGGAAGGGATCTATTAGCGCTCCTCTACCCAGCATAAAGTTTTCGATGGCTGGAAAACGCGCGCTGGTGTTTAAAAAGTTATCATAATTAAATATATCGCCATTGTAGGTCACCTCATGTTTACATAAGGCAGTAAGAGCTTCAAATCCATCCAAATCAACATGCCCACTATACATCTGAATTCCTGTGCGGGCATGTATTATCACACCGCCTAAAGGGTATTGGTTTAGTACCTGCATCACGCGAATTCCAGCTTCCGTATCATCAAATCCCAGCCTCATTTTGACAGTAATCTTATATGAGCTGTCGGAACAAGCCTGGTCAAGAAACTTATTGACCATATCTGGATAAAGCAGTATTCCTGAACCCTTCTTCTTTTTTGTCACCATAGGAAAAGGACAACCTACGTTCCAGTTAATCTCCTTGTACCCCATATCCGAAATGATGCGGGCAAAAGATTTAAATTGAATTCCGTCGTTGCCAAGAAGCTGCGGAACAAGTTTAACCATAGGGTCATTGTTTTCAGGAAGTATATCTTTTAATAATGATTGACTGACTTTTTTGATTTCTGAAGTACCAATAAACGGGGTATAGTACGCGTCAATATTGCCGAAATGCCTTGCAAACGCGTTTCTGTAACATGCCGTTGTCATCCCCTGTATGGGAGCTAAAAAAAGCTTCATATTCACACTCTCTAACTATATTCTAGGAATTAATCCACTCTCAATACTATATCCTGATAATAATAAATGCAATAGTTATTTTTTATTTGGCATTCCATTTTTTATATTGCAAAATATATACCTTGATTCATAAGTTGCGAAAAGTTCAACTTTGATACTGAAATGCAGACGTATTAACTGCATTTTTAATTTATAATCTTTTTCGCAACTTATAGGTGG
>JAUZPS010000518.1 GCA_030705945.1 Bacillota bacterium | reverse complement strand
GTATATTCGGGATTGTTATCCCAGTAGGTAATATGTCCTTTGCAGGTATAATAGGAGGGGTCCTGAAATTCCTGGGGCCATATTGCGTCATCGTTTGGAAAAGATCCATCCGAATCGTCACAATTTATCTTTTCAAAAGGAAGAATACCCTTTCCATCGGCTTTATAAAAACCGGCTACAGGGTGCTTTTGCCCGCTCCATATTGGATGAGAGATATTTGTTGAGTTTTTATCATGATTTGTATTCTGATCGGGAGCATAACAAAAAACATCTCCGGTATGATTTAATATGATATCCATAATCACATAGATACCATTATCATGGGATACTTTCACCAATTCTTTTAAATCCTCTTTAGAGCCAAAATGTGGATCAATTTCAAGAAAGTTCTGAATGCCATATCCGTGATATGTTTCTTTATAAGCCACCTGCTTAAATACGGGGCTTAGCCATATGGCGGTTATCCCTAATCTCTTAAGATAGCCTATTTTGCTGATTATTCCTCTCAGATTGCCGCCCACCCATTTATCTCCGGAGTCTCTCCAAGCCTTAGCCTCAATTTCGTTTGATACAGCATTTTCATAATCAACGGAATTATATAGAGGCGTTTTGCCTGTATTTACTGCGTTTCCTTCGATATTTATATATCCTATTTCATTGCCGTCTGAAAACCTGTCAACAAGTAAAAAGTAAAATACCTGATCCTCCCAAGCAACGGGAGATTTAAAATATTTCTTGTCTTTGATTATTTCATCCAGATTTATTTCCGATAACTTCTTTATGGACATAAATTTAAGCTCCTTTTATGTTTTTTATTTAAAGAGCAACAATTAAGGGCGTTTCAAAAAATTCCTTGTTCAAGTTTATATGACGAAAACCCATTAGATCAAGTTTTTGAAACGACCAGTTGCTAAGTTTTTTTTGATACTACCTAAATATTCTTCTATTAATACATAAAATCCTGCTATTCCCAAAGAAATACTATATTAAATAATTACTGCATTATGTATAATAATATAATAAAAATAACGTAAAAAATGATATTAAAATTGAATTATATTAAAAATAACATTAGCGCATTTAACTATTAAAATACAGCCAAATATTCACACTTAATTGGAAATTCTTAGAAAAGAACCGAGCGGTTAAGAATTGGAGTTATGGATATATAGATAAAAAGCAATTAATCTTTTACATTTGCCTATCACAAAATAACGTTAAAGCGTTCGTTATTTTGCTCCGTCAAATGTAAGATTAATAGTGCTTTTTATATAGATATCGAACTGTAAAATTAGTTTTATATATCGAAGCAATTATGGTATTAACTTCAGAGCAAACTTTTTGGTATACTTGTATATAAAATAAAAAGAGATTCTTTCGAATCTCTTATAAATCAATTTAAAATTTTTGCTACCATACGCAAACTTCCTAAAAAAAATATGGTATAAGGAAATAATATCTAGGACCTATTTCCTCTCTTAGTTAAAGAGTTATAAACAGAACCTTAAATGGCAACCTGGCTATCATAGCATACTGCCTTAGACCCACGGCTTTGCGTCATCATCTTTCGAAAATTTTGCCCTGTTTCATAAGTCTCTATTTATATCCCCTTATACCGAGTAGAAATAGGAGGTTTACGTACAAGTTTATTGTAGCATCTCTGTCGAAAAAAGTACAACCTTGTATTATTCAGTTAAACCCCTTTGGTTTTTATATTTGACGATTAAAATAGACTGTATCTTCGGATCATCAATTTTTTTGTGTTTTCGCATTATTTCATAAATGTAACCTAATATTCTATCATGAAATATTTGGTTTGTCAAATATCGCCAAGGAAAATTTTGATTTTTCTAAAAATTTATTAATATATATTGTTTATTGATATAAAATATCTGGATTGTAATGAACTGATTTTTATTAAGTAATGTCGCTCTTAATTATGTTAAATATCTCCTGCTTTAAACTTAAGATAGACCTTTGTTTTTCGATAATCTGCTTCTTCAAACTGATTATATTATTGAGCGCTGCTGATGCCTTTACTTCATCTCTTGATTTTACCGCAGCTCTGAAGTTCACCCATTCGGCTGTCTTTTGCGCGCGTATAGCTTTTATGTCTGAATGCAAAGTTTTTAGATTGGTTCTATCGGGATCAAGTTTTGCTTTAACATCTGCAAGAATATTCTTTTTTTCGGCTTTATCTTTATCAGATAAGGATGTTTTAAGATTTTTCCATTGGGTCTTTATGTCCACATTTGAGGATTTGATTTGTGTCCATAAATCTTTGCAAGTTGCTCTGAGCTGATTGAGCTCTGTAATGCTGGTTGAGAATTTGCTTTTGAAGCTTTTTAGATCGATTTTGGATATGTTGTCTTCAACTGCTGCTGTTGAGGTTGCTGTAGAATCTAGTGCTAGATCCTGAGCTAAATTGGTATCGATAGTCTGCTGCGTGTCTGATGCAAAGGAAGTTGTTGATAGGACTGCTGTTAAAGCTGATACCAATACAAAAGTTGTACAAAGAGCAATAATTTTTTTCATATGACCGACTCCTTTATTTTTTTTCGGTTACCTGAGATTTTAATATTTAGGTTATTTATTAAATTCTCATCGTATCCTGCAGTGAATATTTCTGAGATACGCGTTGGGGTTAACCGATACTTTTATTATAGGAGCAAATTTTATACTAATAATGTTTTAATTGTGGAGATTTTGTGTAATTTTTAAAGAGATTTTATTCAAGCGGAAGTTTAATAGTAAATTCTGCGCCGCCCTTTTCTGAGTTTGAAGCGCTTATTGCGCCTCCATGTTTTTCGATAATAATTTTGGTTATGGCAAGACCAAGGCCGGACTTTCCTTTTTTTCCTTTATAAAACCTGTCAAATAATTTGGGGATTTCATTCTCATCAAAACCCTCCCCATCATCAGTGATTTGAATTTCATACCAATCTTCTCGGATATTTGTTGTTATGTTTATTTCACTTTTGGCAAATCTCAGGCAATTTCCGATAACATTAATCAATACCTGCGTTATTTTGTCGCTGTCTATGTAAAGATCAATATTATTACTGAGTTTGAGACTAAATTTTATACTTTCCCTGATAGCAATGCTGTTAAGATTCCCGATACTTTTTTCAATTACTTTATTAATTGGAGTATTTGAAAAGCCATATAAAGCGTCCTGAGATTCGATTTTAGATAGAAAGATCAGTTCTTCGACTATCCTCTTAAGTCGGCTGCTTTCATCTACAATAATATCAAGCGCCTCATCATTATTTTCAAACACACCGTCTTTAATTCCCTCTGCATAACCTTGTATTGACATGAGAGGGGTTTTTAATTCATGAGAAGCATTCTGGAAAAATCTTTTTTGTGTTAAATCATATTCTTTTAGTGCTAACGCCATTTTCTCAATTGAGACAGCCAAATCTTCGAGTTCATCTCCTGTGCGGATTTCGACAGTTCCATCAAATTTCAATTTTGAAATGGCTTCCGCTCTGGATTTTAGTTTTACTATTGGCTTAGCAATGGCGTTGGCCACGAATACACCTGCTACGACTGCAATTAGCGCTGTCAGTACGAGAGATATGCCCAGAACGAATAAAAGGCTTCGAATTATTTTTTGTATTGGGCCTACGGGGGTGTATAACACAAACCATCC
>JAUZPS010000517.1 GCA_030705945.1 Bacillota bacterium | reverse complement strand
CTTTAGATTGGTATCAAAAGTACACCATTAAATGACGATATTAAATGCAAATATTTAAACGTTTTTTAAACCACCTTAATTATTTAATAAACAATTGTTTAATGAAGACTTATTAAGGAGACATGATATGGAAAAACAGATATCAAGTAATTTTATCCTGCATAAAAAGAATAACTTTTATTTATGCATCGTTTTATTAATTGTATTTTCTTTTGGTCTTGTGTTTTTGCCGTTTTCAAAAAGCATAACTAATTCAGACAAGATTTACATGGCGTTACTATTAAGTTTTGATATAGTAAGCGTGTTGTTTATATTTTTCTCTAAATATATCAGATACAACGTAAAGAAGTATCTATATATAGTCGTCGGCTATGCGTCAGTCCCTTTTTCTATACATTTACAGAGCGGAACAATAGATAACACATACCTAGGCTTTTTAGCTTTAGTAACAGCAAGTCTATATGCTGACTATGCATACTTGTTATTTGTAACAGCAATCTCATTATTAGTTAATGAAGCTATGTATATTGTATCTCCAAGCGACTTTTTCCCTGTATTTAGTCAAGAGCAATTCTATTCCTATATGTTTTGTTTGTTTATTGCCGGATTGATTTTGTCTTTTGGCGTAAAAGCAATTGTAACTTATATTGGTTATAATGAAGAGTTAAAAATCTTGAACAAAAATATTGAAAAAAACCTATCCGATCTAAAAACAGCCCAGGATGAATTAATTCATAAAGATAGGTTATCAGGTCTTGGACAAATGATCGGCGGGATTGCTCACAATTTAAAAACCCCTATTATGTCAATTTCCGGCGCTCTTATAGCGCTTAATGATTTAATAGATGAATACAATAAGTCAATTAATGATCCTGACATCGAAAATAACGATCACTTTGCAATTGCAGCCGATATGAAAGAATGGTTGGGAAAGATATATCCACACCTCGAGTACATGACCGTTATTATTAATACAGTAAAAGATCAGGCTACTCAACTTAATACAGATGAATTAATACCTGATAAGACTTTTTCGATTGAAGATCTAATTAATAGGATTAATTTACTAATAAGTCACAGCATTAAAGCCAGTAAATGTAAACTCAATATAAAAAACGAGATTTATGAAGACATAAAAATTAAAGGTGAAATTACCACACTTCTACAGGTCATTAACAATTTAATACAAAACTCAATACATTCTTATAAAGGTCTAAGCGGTGAAATCGACTTCATTATATGTCAAAAAGAAAAATTCATTGAGCTATGTGTTAAAGACTACGGAAGCGGAATACAAGATTTCGTAAAAGATAAAATTTTCAAACAAATGGTAACTTCAAAAGGAAAAAACGGTACTGGAATGGGATTATACATGTCTTATTCTGCCGTTAAAGGAAAATTTGGCGGAGAAATGAGTTTTGAATCCTCAGATAAAGGATCAGCCTTCTTTATTTCAATTCCGATGAACCCTAAGTAAATTTGAATGGATGATTAGGAACTACTTACCGAATACTATATAAGTTACGAAAAATATTTTACATTAAAAATGCAGTTAATATGTCTGCATTTTACTATCAAAGCTGAACTTTTCGCAACTTATGAATCAAGGTGTATATTTTGCAATATAAAAAAGTATGTAAAATGTTTATTGCAAAATATATAGTAGCCAGCAAAGGCAATTGGCAATTTCATAACAATCAAAAAAGTCGGGGTTATCTTCCCGACTTTTCAATGTCTAGTATTCGGACGTTATTATATAGATGATTCTTACAATCAATCAGAGCGCTTTCATTATTTGGCTCATCTATAGTCAATAACACTTCTTAATGCAAATATGACTTGATTGCCTCATACCATTTGTCACCCATCCATGGGTAGCCGACGGTGGAATTCGGGTGAACATTGTCGGTGCTGAGCGCGCCGCTCGGGAGTTTAGACATATCCACAAAGATTATATGTTTGCCTTGATCCGCGCGTTGTTTGATGATACCGGGTATTGCGGCGTTGTATGCATTGATTGCGGCATCACCGTTGGTAGATGTATTACCGGGGAACGGATAGATCGAGGAGACGACTAGCAGGGAGTTAGGGAGCGCAGCGACGATCTTGTCAATGAGCTTGCCAAGCCTGTCAGAAGCGCCAGGTTGACTTGAGTCATAGCCTTCGTCGTTCGTACCGATAAACAATAGTACTATATGCGGCATATCCTTGAGAGCGCTTGATGTCGTGGCAATGCTACTGATCTGATCAATCTTCCATCCGATATGGCCTTCGTGGTTCTTTGGAAATGTAACGCCAGCTACGGTATTTGGCCCACTAGACAGACTTCCGACAAAGGTGATATGCTTATTGTCTTTTACCGCCCTCGCAAAAAGCTCGACGCGGTATCCTCCATAATCGCCTGGTTGAGCTCCCGCGCCTGCCGTAATGGAGTCTCCGAGGGGCAGAATCTTAGCATTACCTGTTGTAGGACATGGATCGAAAGGTTTTACAGATTGCGTTGGAGTAGAAGTAGGTATAGACGTTGGAGTTTGGGTTCGTGATGGAGTTGATGTTTGAGTTGGAGTTGAAGTTAGAGTAGATACATTTCTATTGAAATATTTAGCTATGATTATTACATCAGCCATATTTATTGCGTCATCACTATTTAAGTCAATTCTGACATTATATTTTAAGTCTCCATGATATGTATTGAACGCTGACGCTAAAATCATAACATCAGCCATATTAATAGCCCCATCACTATTTAAATCTACTGATGAGATATCCGGCTCTAATACTGACGATGCATTACACATACCAGCTTGCGCAATAAACGTAGTAATAAAACTAAATATAAGTACACAAATTAATGATTTTTTCATTTTCATACTTTACCCTCCCCTTCAAGTTTGTATAAGTTATGTTTATCTTTTCTATTAATTATAACTACTGTATTTTTTAATCCTCCTCTCAAGTTTATAGCCTCTCATCTTTTACCATTAGCGCTATTTAATTGAATAACATGATTATTTATGATATACAACAATATATTACACTTACTTTTATTAATTATACCATAAATTAAGCAAGCTTAGGAATGACAGTAGGATCAGCCTAATAATAGTAATACCTTTTTCCTTAAATATATCTATTAAAAGTATAATAACCAAATGTAAAGTTTTGTATCAGTTCGCTTAGGAAATGCCTTTTTGGGCTGTTTATCGCAACTAATAAAACTAATTTTACATTTGGTTACTGCAAGAATATTAATGATGCGGAAAAGTTCAACTTTGATAGTAAAATGCAGACGTATTAACTGCTTTTTTAATGTAAAATCTTTTTCGCAACTTATCTATATAAAAAGCACTATTAATCTTACATTTGGCGGAGCAAAATAACGAACGCTTTAACGTTATTTTGTGATAGGCAAATGTAAAAGATTAATTGCTTTTTATCTAGAACCAAATCTACTCCATTAATTAAGCTTCCACATATTGCAATAAGTTCCACTATGAAACAAAACTGTTTAACTCATCAGTCTCAATTTGATTGGTTAATCTATTTATCCTTTTTGCAATACTTTCAATTGAAGATCAGTTGCTCATTTGCCCTACTTAATGATAACGGCGATTGCGCTACTTTTAGGTTGGTTGTTTACAGACTTCTATCAATTCATCCTTAATTTT
>JAUZPS010000516.1 GCA_030705945.1 Bacillota bacterium | reverse complement strand
TTGCAATAAACATTTTACATACTTTTTTATATTGCAAAATATATACCTTGATTCATAAGTTGCGAAAAGTTCAGCTTTGATAGTAAAATGCAGACGTATTAACTGCATTTTTAATGTAAAATCTTTTTCGTAACTTATATATATTAAAGCATTTTTAGCAATTAATTATTTTTAAAGGAGACCTTTTTGATGAATAAAAATATTGTATTAATTGGCATGCCGGGGGCTGGAAAAAGCACAATTGGAGTATTACTTGCAAAAACGTTAAAAAAAACTTTCATCGATACTGACCTTCTAATTCAGCAAAAAGAAAATGATTTTCTTCAAAATATAATAAATAAAAATGGAATTAAATATTTTTTGTCCTTAGAGGAACGTATCGTTGTTAGTTTAGAGGCAGAAAACCACGTTATAGCCACAGGCGGAAGTGTTATTTATAGCGATAGAGCGTCCTCCCATCTCAAAAAAGGCGGAATTTTGATCTATCTCAAGCTTCCATATGAAATTATTGAGAAAAGAATAAAAAATATAAAAACAAGAGGCATCGCCATGGAAAATGGCCAAAGCCTCTCAGATCTATTTATGGAAAGAAAGCAACTTTACGAAAAATATTCCGATTATGCATTGGAATGCTATCAGAAAGATTCCGAAGAAATTATTGAAGAGATAATAAGTATATATAAAAAAACTTATTAAGCTTTTAATTTATAATTTTTTTTAAATATTTTTTATTTTCATTGAATAAAAAGCTTTAATCCGTCAATACTATTAAGGACCTCACAAAATACATTTTGACCCCCTTTACATGGTTAGTCTTAGGACTAACCTCTTTTTTTATCATTCAATATAGACCTATTACTGAACCATAGCATTACAATATCCGTATTGCTGCTGGACTAGACTACAGTATTATCCATGTTGTATTTGTTTTTATCACGTTTTCTGACGTAACTGAAGCGCGCAAATACATAAAATTGCATAATGCTAAATAGACTCACATTCTTTATGGAGTTTGATTTTATTAAGATTGGTATTAATATAATGACTCGTTGTTGATTACTTCTTTTTATCTATGAAATAGGATGGTGATTGATCAGATTGCGGATTATATGCGGTATAGGCTTTCTTGCCAATGTTCACCTTTTTTATTTCGCTTCCGATTTTACTCATCAACTTTTTCGCATCTGATCTATTAGAATTGTCCAGACTTGATAATTGATTTAGAATATCCATTACCAGGCTTACAGAATCCTTAAGTTCCTTAATCCCACTAATATTTTGGTCTCTAAGTTCTTCCATCGTTTTAATTTTAGCCTCAAATTTTAAGCGACGAAAGTATACCTCAAATTCATCATCTAATTTATTTATTTTTTCAATTATTTGTTGTTTAACTTCAATAATATCCTCAAGTTTCTTAACTTCATCCTTATTTATGCAATTTGCTTGCTCTTTAGTTAATTCAAGAATTTTCTTAAGGTAATCATATTTGCTGTTAGTTATTTCTAATAACCTTGCTACGTAAACATCCGGTGTATTATTCATAGTATTCTCCTATTTTGCAATTTGTTGAAGTCTTACTGTTTGCTGCTTTGCCGCTTTCATAGCCTGAGACCATGTATCCCTTAACTCTCTTGCAAACCCGAGTACCTCTTCAATAATTGCTTTATCTTTTTTTAATACAGCTTCTGTGAGTCTTCTGTACATATAATCATATAACAAATATAAATTATTTGATATTTCATATTTTGGATCTAAGGTCGCCTGAAATTCAACCAAAATATTTTCTGCTTTTACAAGGTTGTTGTGAGCCTTCTCAATATTTTTTTCGTCAATAGCCATCTGAGCCTGCATCAAAAATTTAATAAAGCCATTGTAAAGCATTAAAGTCAATTCTTCCGGACTCGCTGTCATTATTGAACTTTCCTTGTACTGTTCAAATCCCTTGTTGATCATGATAATCCCTCCATTATTTATTTTGAATAGAACTGCAAATTTATATGTAAAATATCATAGATATTATGAGCTTATTGGCTCACTTTCCCACATCATTATTAATAATGCAGCCATATACGCATAATGATGCGCCTATCAAATTTATATCCAAATATAGCTGAAACTGTGGATGTTTTTGCGGCTGCTTAATTTGAAGTGGGAAAATTGAGTTATTAACTGGATGATCCTCCTACTTGACTAGCAAGCCAGCTGCTTTGAGAGTTCATTTTTGAAATGGCTGCTTCTAGCGCCGCATATTTTTCATAATACTGGTTTTCCTTGTCAGTTAGCTTTTGGCTCAGGTCATATATCTTTGTATCATATTCGGAAATTTGTGTATAATAATTATTTGAGTATTCAGAAACATCTCCTGTAATTCCGGCTATTTGCAACAGTATTCCTTTATTTCCATTTGAATCTCTTATGGTCGATATATTATCCTCTATTATGTCTGAAATACGTTGGGAAATGCCTTCTTCACTGTATCTTGTTTTCCTCTGGTCTGATGTATAATCCCTGCTGTAAGACGAATAGGTATCGGACTTTTTGCTGAACAAGTTCATAACGCCATCTGGGTTATTAGCTATAGCGTCTTTTAACTTTGACTCGTCAATTATCAGTTTTCCCTTATCCGAATAATCTCCTGTAGATATACCTATATCTGTGAGCTTGGTGGTCAATCCGCTTATACTGTCATACATCGCGGTTCTCATACCATTTAAAATTCTATTCAGATTATAATCGTCCTTGAGTAAGCCTGTTTTTGCTTTTGTTTCCCAGCTTGTTATCTGGTCTGCTGTCATAGCTGCCTTTTGATCATCGGTCAAAGGCGGATAATCCCTGTCATATTGTTCTGAGACCGTACCATTCAACTTTGCGATCATGTCATTGTATTTTGTAACAAAGTTTTTTATATTATTAAAAACTGTATCAGTATCAGGTTTTAAAGATACTGTTTGCTCAGTATTGCTTTCTTTAAGTAAATTATATGTTACACCATTTGTCGTTATTGTGTTGCTGCTTCTTGTTATATTTTGACCATCTATTTTAACTTGAGCATCCTCGCCAAATCTATAATTAGTGTTTGTGAAACCCAGGTTGCTTGCGTCAGGATTCTTTGAACTTATAAGCAGTGTGCTACCGGTGCTGTTCAGATTTATACTCAGTGAATTATCAGTGTTTGCTGTTACCGTAACCTGTTTGTCTGTAAATGCTGCTCGAATTTTATCCTGCACATCCTGGGCAAGACTTGAATAATCCCCATAGTTGCCGTTTAATGTGATCTCTTTTGTTGTACCGTCTATGCTGACATTAAATTTTTCATTGGAATAAGATAACGAAGCAGCCTGCGCGCCTTTAAAACTTTTAAAATTAATCGCTGACAAAAATGTGCTTGTACTCTCGCTTAATTGAATATTATTACCGGCGCCGGTATCTTTTGATGTAATAGAAAATTTATCGTTTATATCATCATAAGCTATCTTAACATCCGAATCTGAATCGTTGCTGATAGTGCTCAAAACCGTGGAAAGCGATGTTGTGCTTGAAAATGTAAACTTTTTAGAGTTTATATTCAGGACAACATTTTGATTGCCATCACTATCCGTCGCGAAATTAAAAGAGCTTTTCAACTTAGTTTTCAAGGAACTCAGAGAATCGCTCAAATTTATTCTGTTAG
>JAUZPS010000515.1 GCA_030705945.1 Bacillota bacterium | reverse complement strand
GCGATACCGTAGGGCGCGAGCGCGCCATTGAAATTGTCCATGCAGTTGAATAGCTGGCCCTTTAATTTAAAATTAAAATTAAAGTTTTTATTGTATTAAACATCCATTGGTTTTACTTCTCTATAATAAGGTGTAAATGTTTCATATTGCCTAATTAAAGAGCCATCAGGTCTTACAAGTCCGTTTAAATATGCTTTATTGATCGTATCCAATTCCTTCTTCACAAAATTATCATTTCCATATTTATTTATTTCCTGCATTGCTTGATTTAAAAATTTATTGGGCATAGATCTAGCATATTCAATTTTGTCAATCTTAGGGTCGTTAATTCTATCCATAAACTCATCAAAAGTGATACCTCCATCATCAGGTTGTGCATTAGGGTCTTTTTTAAGTTTTTCGTGCCATGCTGAACATCTAATTTTTAAATATGCTCCAAATTCTGGGGTAGCAACAGGGTTCTCACCGCCATTGGGAATATAGCTTCTTTCATAATGTTTTGTAGGAATATAAGTTTTCTGTAATACTGACATCATTTTAAAATACCTCCTTTTGACCAAGCGTTACATGTAAACAGAACATTCGCACTTCCTTCAGGTGGGGCTGTTTTACATGCCAAGGGGTTAAGTTTTTTGGGGTCAGGTTTATTGGTTGTACGTATGCAATTTAAATTTACTTGCATGGTCATGATAAACCTACTCCTTCCTTCTACATTTTTAATAGAATACTAAAATAATAATTTATTTGTTCTAAAGTATTTATCGACTGTACTGGATAATAAATGAAGTATAAATAAAAATATTAATACTCACCCCAAAAATATCAGAACAGAGGTCCGATACTGGATATGAACTTGTTAATTATTTTCAGATACATTAATAATAATTTACGAGCTTACATATATATTGCAGAAGTACAAAACTCATATAAATCATTTATATCTTTCCCTAAAATATTAATTGGACGCAAATCATTTTTTTCAATCAATTCAATTTTTATGTCAGAAGGAGAATATTATGAGGAATATGTAAGACTTAACAAACTTCTTGACAACCTGGTTTTAAAACGGCAGAAATTATTAGAGATATTTGTATTATATAATGAAATTGTTTACTAATAAATATAATATATCAATATTCAACGGTGCCCACTAATAAGTATTATATTCGTTTATAAAATAATACAAATAATAAGAGGAGGATTATTGTGAGAAAAGTTGTAGCGGTCTTTTTTTCTATTATCATGTTATTGTCCGTAATGCTGCCAACAGATTTTTTAGTTGTATCAGCAGAAGGTGGACAGGCCATATTTATTAATGAAATTATGGCATCCAATTCTAATACTATTAGAGATGGTGACGTAGATGATCCGGTTGATGGAAGTAATGGGGGAGAATATTCAGATTGGATAGAAATCGATAATTCCGGTTCACAAGCAGTTAACTTGAAAGGTTATACCTTATCTGATTCAAAAGCAACATGGACATTTCCGCAAGGAAGTGTTGGAGCAAATGGATATTTGCTTATTTGGGCTTCTGACAAGAATAAAGTTGCAAAAGACGGGCAGCTTCATACAAACTTTAAACTGAGTTCATCAGGTGAAAAGATTGTATTGAAAGCACCTAATGGTTCAGTTATTGATTCGGTTACATATTCAAGTCTTAGAGATGATCAGTCTTACGGACGCATAACTGATGGTTCCTCGCAATATACGGTGTTTACAAAATCAACACCATCATCATCAAATGCAAATGGTATCACACTTGTTAATGAACCTGTTTTTTCTAGATCAGGTGGATTATATACCGAAGCATTTGATTTACAGCTTACGTCAGTAGATTCACAAGCTAAAATCTATTATACAACTGATTGTTCAGATCCTGTTCCCGGAGCTGCCGGAACTACCTTGTACAGCGGCAGCATTAGAATTAAAAGCAGAGCAGGAGAGCAAAATGTACTTTCAATGATTCAGAATGTATCCACAGATCCTCAGAACCCATGGAAAGCACCTGATGGTGAGGTTTTCAAATGCACTACCTTGAAAGCAGTTGTTGTAAGGGGCGATGGAGTAAAAAGTAATATTGTAACAAATTCATATTTTGTTGATCCTTCAATGAAGTCAAAGTATTCGTTACCTATAGTCTCGGTTGTAACTGAATACAATAATTTATTTGATCCTACAACAGGGATTTATATGGGTTCAAATTGTGATAAGACCGGAGATGAATGGAAAAAGCCTGCACATATTGAATACTATGAAAAAGGAGGTACTCTTGGATTTTCACAAAATATTGGTATTAGCCTACATGGCTCATATACTAAAAAATACCCCCAGAAGTCATTCAATGTGTTTGCTGATGGAGAGTATGGTGATTTAGGTGAAATCAAATACGAAATTTTCCCGGGGCTCACCAAATATGGAACCGGAAAGAGCTTGAAAAGTTTTGATCGTTTGATTTTAAGAAATGCAGGTAATGACTGGGCTTTTGGATATATGAGAGATGAAATGTCCCAAAGTCTGGTATCTCATATAAAAGGTTTGGATACCCAAGCGGCAAGGCCTGTGATACTGTTCCTGGATGGGGAGTATTGGGGCGTTTATTATATTCGTGAACGTTATGACAAGGATTATCTTAGCTCACACTACAATCTTGATGGTGATAACACTGTAATTACTGATCTTTCAATGCTTGCAGGGTTTGGTGGTGGCGGATTTGGTGGATTTGGTGGAGCTGGAGGTGATGCTGGCGAAAGCAAATCTGATGATTCAACTGCATATAATAATGATGTTATTAACTACCTTAAATCAAACTCCATAACACAACAGAGCACCTATGACTATATTAAAACAAAAATTGATATAGATAATTATATTAATTATTATGTTGCGGAAATTTTCTTTGACAACACGGATTGGCCTGGAAACAACATGTCTATTTGGAGATATAAAACCGCAGATGGAAAGTATCATCCGGAAGCTTCCTATGGTCAGGATGGCAGATGGAGATGGTTACTGAAGGACACTGATTTTGGCTTTGGCTTATATAGTAAACCTGCGACACATGATACAATAAAATATGCGACCGGTGAAGTATCTGAAGGATGGGCTAATTCTCAAGATGCTACATTCTTATTTAGAACATTGCTTCAGAACACTGAATTCAGAAACCAGTTCATAAACTGTTTTGCAGATCAGTTAAATACATCTTTTGTTACTGATAGAGTAACAAAGATTATCAGCCAATTTGAAAATGCTTTTTCTCCTGAAGTGGTAGAACATGCCAAACGTTGGCAGTATATGAGATTGACTCCGCCAACTGGAGGGAGTACTACAACCAACCCGGATAATCCGGCAGGAGGTTTTGGCGGTGGCTTTGGCGGAACTACCAAAGAGGATACATCAACATGGTATGAGAATGTCCAGAATATGAAGGATTTTGCTAAAAATCGTCCGACAAATATGAAACAGTTTATAATTAACAAATTCGGCAGTAACGGTGTTAAGGGAACTGCTGATATTACTCTTAAAACTGATTCAACTAAAGGATATATCAGAATAAATACAATAGATATAAATTCAAATACTCCAGGTGTTACAAATCCAAATGAATGGACTGGCAATTACTTTACAGGTATACCGGTGACTGTAAGTGCAATACCTCAAAGTGGTTATTTATTT
>JAUZPS010000514.1 GCA_030705945.1 Bacillota bacterium | reverse complement strand
TATGTTCCTGAAGACAGCCCAACTGTGATAACCTCTGCAAATAAAGGGTTTCCATTTGTTATGACAAGGGCTGAAACCAAGGTTGCGAAAGCAATAATTACGATGGCTGGAGAATTGACCGACGAAAAAGTTGTTGTACAGAATGAAAAGAGCGGTATTAAGAAGCTTCTTGGAATTTAGGAGAATTCTTCCTGAAAAGCATTTTTCAATTAAGGCGTTATCAAAAAATAAACTGGTCAACTGGGAGTTTCAAAAACTTGATATAATGGGTTTTCATCATACAAAATTTGAACAAGGAATTTTTTGAAACGCCCTAAATGTAGATTAATGTAGGTTTTTTACATATGAAAGAAATGCGGAGGAATTTTTATGTCTCTATTGGAAAGATTGCAAAAAGAAAAAATAACCGAAGCAACAGAAAACAAAAATGTAAAAGCAAAAAAGCAGCAGAATGAAAAGGAAGACCCTTTTGCAGAAGTTAAGTCCAAAATTCACAGTAAAATAATTGAACAAATAAAAACTGAAGCCTTTAAAAATTTAGAATCAGATAACGAGGATGAAAGCCTTCAGGAAGAAATAACAGCTATTGTCGAAGAAATTTTGGATCAGGAAACAGAGTTTTTTTCAAAAAATGAAAGAATAAAGATATTGTCTGAGGTAATTGATGAAACAATTGGTTTCGGACCTATCAATCCTTTGATTCATGATCCCACAGTATCTGAAATAATGGTAAATGGTCCTGATCAGGTATATGTTGAGAAAAAAGGAAAGCTTGTTTTAAGCGATGTGAGTTTTAAAGATGAGCAGCATGTCATGCATGTAATCGAAAAGATAGTAGCTCCTTTAGGAAGAAGAGTGGATGAAAGTTCGCCGATGGTTGACGCCAGACTTCCTAATGGCTCCCGTGTAAACGCCATCATCCCTCCTTTAGCCCTTAACGGTCCTACAATTACAATCAGAAAGTTTTCTGAAAAACCGTATACAATAAAAGATCTCATTAATTTCGGAACTATTACTCCAAATATTGCAATGTTTTTAAGGGCTTGTGTCGAGTCAAGGCTTAATATTGTTGTATCAGGCGGTACTGGCAGTGGTAAAACAACGACCTTAAATGTTATTTCGTCTTTTATACCCGATGATGAAAGAATAGTCACAATAGAAGACGCCGCAGAAATCCAGCTAAGGCAGGAACATGTGGTAAGGCTTGAAACAAGGCCTCCAAATATTGAAGGGAAAGGCGCCATCACAATAAGGGATCTTGTGAGGAACTCTCTTCGTATGAGACCGGACAGAATAGTGGTCGGAGAAGTAAGAAGCGGAGAAGCGCTGGACATGCTTCAGGCAATGAACACAGGACATGACGGCTCCCTTACAACGGGACACGCCAATACGCCAAGAGATATGATAGCAAGGCTTGAAACCATGGTTCTTATGGCGGGGATGGAGCTTCCGGTAAGAGCCATCAGAGAACAGATTGCGTCTGCTGTCGATCTTATAGTTCAACAGTCCCGTCTAAAGGATGGCAGCAGAAGAATAACTCATATTACGGAAGTTATAGGTATGGAAGGAGAAATAATAACACTACAGGATATTTTTGTTTTTAAACAGAACGGCAAAGATGAAAAGGGAAAGATTATGGGAGATATTGTTCCTACCGGTATTAAGCCCAAGTTTTATGAGAAGTTCGAAAAGGCGGGAATTGTTTTGCCGTCTGATTTATTAATACCATAAAA
Source organism: Bacillota bacterium (assembly GCA_030705945.1). Taxonomy (GTDB): domain Bacteria; phylum Bacillota; class Clostridia; order Acetivibrionales; family DSM-2933; genus Pseudobacteroides. The sequence goes on along the minus strand of JAUZPS010000514.1, from coordinate 1,945 downwards.
ACCTTGCTCTAAGGGGGGGAACATTAATGCTGCAGATAATTCTTATTTCGTCTTTCATAACCGCGTTTTTAATAATATACTTGATCTTAAAGTATATATACAGCAAACAAAAAGCGGTATTCAGACTTAAGCATTATATAAATGTAGAACAAATAAGGGAAGAAAAGAGAAAAGGAACTCACAGAGAGTATAAGGCTGGCCTTAGCATCATTGCAAAGGGAATTGGAAACGCGAAATTTCTGGACAATTATAAGAAAAACATACAGCTTCAGCTTACAAGGGGGCATTTGCTCCTTAAGGCTGAGGAGTTTATTACAATTTGTCTGATACTTTTTTTTGTCCTCGGTTTTCTCACGTTTATAATATCTGATTCTATCCTATTTACAATAATGATGGCTATAATCGGGTGGTTGTTTCCAACTTTTTTCTTGAGAGCGCGTATTAAGAAAAGGGTAAAAAGCTTGAATGAGCAGCTTTCAGACGCAATTGTGCTCATATCCAATTCTTTGAAGGCCGGATACAGCTTCTTTCAGGCAGTTGATATCGTAGCAAAGGAAATGACGGGTCCTATCTCGGAAGAATTCGGACTTCTGCAAAAAGAGGTTAATCTAGGACTAACTACAGAGAAAGCCTTAGAGAACCTTGTAGGAAGAATAAAGAGCGATGATCTTGAACTCGTGGTTATAGCGGTTCTGATTCAAAGGCAGATAGGCGGAAATCTTGCCGAAATATTAGACAACATTTCATCAACCATACGCGAGAGGGTTAAGATCAAAGGAGAGGTTAAGACAGTAACGGCTCAAGGCAGAGCGTCAGGTTTTATTATTTCCATTCTCCCAGTTGGGTTAGGGCTCATATTGTTTGTGATTAACCGTGAATATATGATGGGATTATTTACTGATCCAATAGGAATTATGATTTTGGTATTTTCAGTGATGATGGAACTCATAGGCATATATTTTATAAGCAGGATAGTCAAAATTGAAATCTGAGGTGTGTAAAAATGATTTATATAATAATGGCCATGGTATTTCTTTCAACATTACTGCTGGTTTATACAGTTTTTGGAGCCTTTTTCAGGAAGAAACAGGCCATAAATATAAGACTTGATAAGATATCTAAGGAAGATATAAAGAATTTGGATAATGAATTAAACCAGCCATTGTTTGTAAGAATTATCCATCCTGTTTTACATGGAATCAGCCAGACTGTTTTAAAATATACGCCAAAAGAAATTATTGCAGGTTTTGAAAGAAAAGTAGTTATTGCTGGCAACCCCTTCAATCTATCTGTGAATGATTGGATTAATATTCAGATAGTCGTTATTTTATGCCTTCCCATATTAACGGCTATTATCGCGTATTTAAGAGGTTTTGAAGTAAGGGGCGCCGCTTTTGCCATCATGATTGAAATAGGAATTGGTCTCATGCTTCCAAGACTTATTTTAAATAAAAAAACTGTTGAAAGGCAGAGAGAAATAAGAAATTCGCTTCCTGATGTTTTAGATTTGCTTACAGTAAGCGTGGAAGCCGGACTTGGGTTTGATGGCGCCTTAGCTAAGGTAATAGATAAAATGCCTGGAGCGCTTGCGAATGAGTTTGAAAACGTCCTTCAGGAAATGAAGGTAGGCAAACAAAAAAGAGACGCGTTAAAGGACATGGCAGAAAGGGTTAATTTATCCGACCTTACAACATTTATAGGCTCAATAATTCAAGCGGATCAGCTTGGAGTAAGCATCGGAAATGTGCTTAGGATCCAATCCGAGCAAATGCGTCAGAAGAGAAGGCAAAGAGCTCAGGAAAAGGCTATGAAAGCCCCGGTTAAAATGCTCATTCCTATGGTTTTGTTTATTTTCCCAACTTTGTTTTCCGTATTGATTGGGCCTGTTCTTATAAAGGTTGTTAATGTATTTATGAAGTAGACGCAATATAATTTCAAATGAACT
>JAUZPS010000513.1 GCA_030705945.1 Bacillota bacterium | reverse complement strand
TTTGTAGTTGATTTGAAGTACCAGAAAAAGTTAATACAAAATAAATCTATAGAGTCAGAACAGGAAAAGGCGTGATAAGAGTTATACTGTCTTATTCCTGTTCTATTATTGTTTAATAGAAATATGATGTATTTTATAGATGTGGACTCTAAAGAATCTTATCATTATAAAGATTCTTTTTTTATACAGAGTCTTCCAAACTTTTGCTGGTAAAGGTTTAAAAAAATCTATGTTTGAAATTCCCATTATGATAAAATATACGGCGAAACAACAGACAATTATAATGCAATTTTACCATAGTTCAAATATTGTTAAAAGGCAGACTATTCGTACTTATGTTCTTAAATTGTATCAAATTTTATATTCATGTAAACCAGTCCAGAATATCAAAGGCGGTTAAAGGATATTAGCACTGCCAAAAAAATAAAAGGCAATAATTTAGCGCAGTCAATTTCTATTACTATGCCTTTTCTGGATTTTAAGTTATGTTTTTGTTGTATGAGGAGTAGCAAATTTGGTAGAATTAAATTAAAGCAAATTCCTATTATATAAATCGTAAAAAAGATTTTACATAGGCAAATGAAGTTAAAGCATCTTGATATGCAATAATTAATATGCGATTTTTCGCTATTTATATAAATCAGGGTAAATGTTTCGTGATTTAAAAAGTTAATTTAAAATGTTTATCACGGAACATAGAGTTTTTATCAAATAAATAAATTACTTAATAGGGGGGAATCATGACTAAAATACACAAGGTAATTTTTATATTATTAACAGTATGTGTTTTATCGTTTGTTTGTTTTGCTGATGATTCAGCAGTTGTAGAAGATATAAATGGGGATAGAGCTATAAATATGGCAGATGTCATAATTCTGGCAACTCATTTTAATTCTACCATTTCTGATAGCAATTATGACAGGAAATGTGATTTGAATAATGATGGAACTATAAATATGGGTGATGTTATAATGTTGGCCAAAAAATTCAACTCAGTATTGCCTTCTATTGTACCTACACCGACAGTTAAGCCAACTCAATCACCAACGTCCACAATTAAACCGACTCAAGCGCCTACTCCGACAATTAAACCAACTGACGTACCTGTTACGCTTCCACCTGTACCTGTATTTAAAGATGCGTCCGTACATGATCCGTCAGTATTAAAGACTAATGGAACTTATTATATTATTGGCTCACATCTTGCATCAGCTAAAACGAATGATTTGATGCAATGGGTCCAAATTTCTTCAAGCGTTAGCAATACAAATCCCCTGATACCTAATGTATATACAGTACTGAAATCAACTTTTGACTATGCTCAGACAGATACATTATGGGCTGGCGATATAATTCAGCTTAAAGATGGTAAATATTATATGTATTATTGCGCGTGCAAAGGTGATTCTCCATTGTCTGCCCTTGGAGTAGCAGTATCAAGCAACATAGAAGGACCGTACTCGGATTTAGGCATAATATTAAAATCAGGAATGACAGGAACGAGCGCCGATGGCACAAATTATAACAGCACTATACATCCAAATGCGGTTGATCCGGATGCTTTCTTTGATAAAAACGGCAATATGTGGATGGTGTATGGCTCTTATTCTGGAGGAATCTTTATATTAAAAATGGATCCGTCAACAGCCAAGCCTTATGCTGGACAGGGATATGGAAAGAAGCTGTTGGGAGGGAACCATAGCCGAATTGAAGGACCTTTTATGTTGTACAGTCCCGATTCAGACTATTATTATCTGTTTTTGAGTTTTGGTGGACTTACTGCAGATGGTGGTTATAATCTAAGGGTTTGCCGTTCCAGAAATCCAGATGGACCTTTTGTTGATTCGGCGGGAAAAAATATGATTGACTGTCATGGTCCGGCAGGAACTGTATTTGATGACAAAGCTATCGAAATGTATGGTACCAAATTAATTGGTAATTTCCTTTTTAAAGATAGTAATATAGGATATGTATCGCCTGGCCACAATTCCGCATACTATGATGCTGAAACGAAAAAATATTTTAACATTTTCCATTCTCGTTTCCCAGGGCGTGGAGAAGAGCATCAGGTTCGAGTTCATCAAATGTTTATAAACGAAGATGGATGGCCGATAATAGCTCCTCAGCGTTATGGAGGAGAAACTATCGGACAATATACGTCAAGTGATGTCAGCGGCGATTATGCTTTTATAAATCATGGTACGGACATATCAACAGTATTAAAGGAATCCGTTAAAATTTCACTGAATAAAGACGGTACAATATCAGGGAGTGTAACTGGAAAATGGCAGTTAAGTGGAGGAAATAAAATAGCATTAACGATAAATGGAGTTAATTATTCAGGTGTCGCGCTTCAACAGTGGGATAATGGTCTCAAAAAATTTGTATTTTCTTTTAGCGCTTTGATGAAAAATGGTAATGTTGCTGTTTGGGGAAGTCATCTTTAAAAATGATAAATAGCTTAAAAATGTTAAAGAATTACTTCTGATTCTGAGCGTGTGTTCTGAAGTTAGTCGAACATTTAAGCGAAGATTTATCGGAAGTAATTTTTTGAGTATAGGAATTTATTAAAAAACATCACTATTTTTTTAGACAGGTTTTAAAAGATAACTGTCATGACTTGAAAACACAGGATAGGAGATATATGAATAGTTCCACAATTTTAGCAATGCTTTGCGCTAAAGGCATTGGAAGAAAAAAGATATTATCAGTTATAAAAGGCGATGCTGACATTGACATATCAACGCAAGCTAAGGAGCATGCAAAAACTATAATTGACGCTTGCGACTCATCAGGTATCAGTCTGTTGAATTATTATGAATTGCCCGATTCATTAAAAAGTATAAATGATCCACCGGTGTTGTTATTTGTAAAAGGAAATAAGAAATTGCTCTATGAAAATGTTTGCGATGCAATTGTAGGAACAAGAGCGCCAAGCGAAGAGGGGCAAATTAATGCTAAGCGCGTAACCCAAAGCTTGGTTGATAGAGGAAGAACGATTGTTAGCGGACTAGCTATTGGCGTTGATACGATAGCTCACAGAACATGTCTTGAGAAAAGCGGGCAAACAATAGCTGTTCTACCATCGCCGATTGACAAAATATATCCAAGCGTGAATAGAGATTTGGCGGGAATTATTGCAAATAACGGATGTCTTATCAGTGAATACATGCCTAGAACGCAGCTTCAGAGGTACTTTTTTGTGCAGCGGGACAGGCTGCAGGCAGCCTTGTCTCAGAATGTGTATGTCATTGAATCAAGTATAAACGATGGAACAATGCATACAGCAAATTATGCGATAAATTATGGCAAGGAATTATTTTGCTGCAGTTATTCAATTAAGAATGAAAGAAATGAGGGGAATTTCTATCTTTTAAAGGATAAAGCTAAAGAAATTAATATAAACTCTGTGTAAAGTTTTATAAATAAACATGGAAGCTATATAGACAAACAAAATGTAATATTAGTTTTATATTAATTGAGCTGAATATCTGAAAAAGGGCTTTTCAAAACGAACTGATATAAAACTTAATAGTTGGTTACTCAACTTTTCCACTTCAAATTAAGCAGTCATTAATTCAACTATATTTGGATATAGATTTGATAGGCGTAACGTTATGATGATACGGCTGCAAGAATATTAATGATGTGGGAAAGTTGAGTTGGTTATCTATAATT
>JAUZPS010000512.1 GCA_030705945.1 Bacillota bacterium | reverse complement strand
GGCAGATACTCAAACACCAATTGGATTGCCTTCATAGCCAAACCGTCAGTAAAATCCGACGCCATAATCGATACATATGCCTCAATAGCGTGAGTGAGAACATCCATTCCTGTATCAGCAGTGACTGTTGGCGGAACCGTCATTACAAACTCTGGATCTATTATGGCCACATCCGGCGTCAATTCGTAATCAGCTAAAGGATACTTGATATTTCTATCCTTATCTGTAATAACCGCAAATGAAGTAACCTCTGAACCTGTACCGGAAGTCGTAGGAATCGCTACCATCTTTGTTTTGCTGCCTAGGTTCGGATAGGTAAATACTCTCTTTCTGATGTCCATAAATTTGAGCTTCAATACGTTGAAGTCCAGTTCAGGATGTTCATAATACAACCACATTCCTTTTGCCGCGTCAATTGCGGAGCCTCCGCCTAAAGCTATTATAACGTCAGGTCTAAAGTTTTCCATAGCTTCCTTGCCTTTTAGCACAGTTTCTATGGATGGATCGGGTTCAACATCTGAAAAAATCTCGCTGTGAACATAATTCTGGCGCTTTCTGAGATAGTACAATACCTTGTCTACATATCCAAGTTTAACCATATACTGATCGGTAACAATAAACGCTCTGGTAATATCAGGCATATCTTTTAAGTATTGCGTTGAACCATATTCAAAATATATTTTCCCTGGAATCTTAAACCATTGCATATTAGTCCTTCTCCTTGCCACACGTTTTTTGTTTAATAGATTTACCGCCGAAACATTAGCCGTCGTAGAGTTTCTTCCATATGAACCGCAGCCTAATGTCAGGGATGGCATATTTGTGTTATAAATATCACCTATAGCTCCATGGGTAGAAGGCGAATTAATAATAAGTCTTCCTGCTTTAATCCTCTTTGAGAATTCTTCGATTATATTCTGGTCTTCCGAATGTATGACAGCCGAGTGTCCTAGCCCGCCGAACTCAACCATCTCCTCAGCTTTCTTTATGCCCGCGTTAAAATCATCTACGACATAATAAGCAAGTATAGGGCTTAGTTTTTCTCTTGATAACGGATACTCAGGCCCCACACCTTCAAGCTTTGCAATAAGGATTTTTGTGTCCTCCGGAACTGTCAGACCCGCCATCTTTGCTATCGTATATGCAGACTGCCCTACAACTGCAGGATTCATTGCGCATTTTTTCTCATCGATAGCCAGTTTAGAAAGTTGAACAATCTCTTCGTTATTTAGAAAATAACATTTATTATCCTTCATAAATTTTTCAAATTCCTCTGATACATCCTTATCCACAATTACCGCCTGCTCAGAGGCGCATATCATGCCGTTGTCAAAGGTTTTTGACAGTATGAGATCGGTTGCCGCTCTCTTAATATTTGCTGATTTCTCTATATAGCAAGGCACGTTGCCCGGGCCAACTCCAAGCGCAGGTTTGCCTGTGCTGTACGCCGACTGAACCATGCCTGCGCCGCCTGTGGCAAGTATAAGAGAAATACCTGGATGGTTCATAAGAAGGTTCGTTGCTTCTATGGACGGCTCCTCAACCCATTGAATGCAATTCTCGGGCGCTCCTGCTCCAACAGCCGCGTCTCTGACTATCCTTGCTGCTTCTGCGCTGCACTTCTGAGCTGATGGATGAAACGCAAAGATTATTGGATTTCTCGTTTTCATAGCTATAATTGATTTAAACATAGTAGTTGAGGTAGGATTGGTAACAGGCGTTACACCTGCTATAACTCCAACTGGTTCTGCTACTTCAACATAATCTTCATATTCGTTTTCGTTAATAATGCCTACCGTTTTTTCATTTTTGATGCTGTTATAAATATACTCAGTTGAAAAGAGATTTTTAATTATTTTATCCTCATAAATACCCCTTTGAGTCTCATCTATTGCCATTTTTGAAAGGAGCATATGATTTTCAATGCCCGCCACAGCCATCTCTTTTACAATCCTGTCCACCTGTTCCTGGTTCATTCCCATAAACGCCTGCAATGCTTCCTGAGCGTTAGCTAAAAGATTATCAATCATCTTTTTTGTATCTGTTCTATCATTATTTTTTTCATTTTTCATATTAAATTCCTCCATTCTATTTCACTTGGAAATTCTTCTTAATTATCAACCTTAAATCCCTATTTAAAGTCTTATCCTTCGTTTTGTTTTGTCAAACTTTATGTTAAGAATTAATTAAACAGACTGCTTTAAATAAAATAACTTTTTTAACTTCCGCTTAAGTTGTCAGAGCATCGCTGATTTGCAGCGTATACTCCAACACCTAAGCGATATAATTTTTATATAAAGTTCAATACCTTAATAATTTTAGGATATTGAAACTAATATTTATTTGTCAACGTGACATTGTTAACTTTTTAACATCTTTAAATACAATGCTTTTTATGCTTGTTAATTTTTTAACATTTTTCTTTACAAACTTCACTCATTTTTTACAAATTATTTTATGACTTATTAACTAGTAGAATTAAAATAGACGTATAAGGTAGTATCAAAAAGATATATAGTACGTTGATCTTTAAGATTAATTAAATTATACTAGATAAAACAGCATAAATAAAATGCATATTCAACATAGGAGGTATAACCAGAAGTTATATGATTATAAATACCGAACTCTATCGAACCTTTTACACAGTCGCCAAAGAAGGCAGTATAACCAAAGCTGCCGAGCTTTTATATATTACTCAGCCTGCAGTCAGCCGAGCTATCGCGCAGCTTGAAGAGAAAAGCGGATGTTCCTTATTTTTCAGAACCCCCAAAGGAGTTAAACTTACTAAAGAGGGGCAAATACTTTATAAATATATCGAACAGGCCTTCAATTTCATCTATCTAGGCGAGAAGAAACTGGCAGAAATCAAGTCCTTAGATGAGGGCGAATTTACAATCGGGGTTGGAGATACAATATGCAAACACTATTTACTTCCCCATCTAAAGGATTTTAATCATACCCATCCAGGCGTTAGAATCCATATAACAAACCATACCACTCCTGTAATAATCGATATGCTAAAAAAGGGTAGGATTGACTTGGGAATTGCAAACCTTCCGGTTGAAGATAAGGAATTGGCAATTCATAAAGTAATGAATTTACAGGACTGCTTCGTTGTTGGAGAAAAATTTAAACACCTTTCCGGAAAACCTGTATCTATAGCCGAACTAGTAAAATACCCGATGTTGCTTTTAGAAAAAGAAAGCAATTCAAGAGTCTACCTTGATAAATATCTTGCAAAAAACAATCTGATAATTCAGCCTGAAATTGAACTTGGAAATTTTGAACTTCTCGTAAGGTTTGCAATGATTGACTTTGGAGTGGCTTGTGTAATCAAAAACTTTATTGGGTACGAACTTGATAAAAACTTTTTATATGAAGTCAATATATTGGAAAAGATTCCACCCAGGCATCTCGGAGTGGTTTATTTGAATTCCATACCACTTTCTGCCGCCGCAAAAAAGTTTTTATCCTTTTTGATTTCAGAACCTTGAATTTCAATAGATATATAGAATTCTTCAAAACTATTAAATTTATTAAGGTATATAAAAAGCACTATTAATCTTACATTTGACGGAGCAAAATAACGAACGCTTTAACGTTATTTTGTGATAGGCAAATGTAAAAGATTAATTGCTTTTTATATAGTATCAAAAAATAAACTGGTCAACTGGGAG
>JAUZPS010000511.1 GCA_030705945.1 Bacillota bacterium | reverse complement strand
TCTTCCTACGGAAGCTATATAAAACTTATAAAATGTGAACATTAAAAATTAGATATGAATAAACAATCAATGGTTTACATAAGAATTATATCAATAAAGGATATAATTGTAGATATTTCTACATTTTTTTACAATTAAGGAGTTTTGATGAATTCTGTTTATCTGTCATTCATCCACCCTCCAATCCCTAGTATTAGATCTGTCTCCACACCAGATATTCCCTGCTGGTTTACAGAAAATAATTATGAGGCTTTATTTTTATCCGGTAAAATATTTATACAAAATGTGCCCCACCCCCTAATTCCTGTAAAAATTACTTGACATGTCTTCATTTGTATTATACGATTAACACACGAAGTTGTTATTCTTGATTTACTAACAATATCAATAAGGGAGTTTCAAAAAATTCCTTGTTCAAGTTTTGTATGATGAAAACCCATTATATCAAGTTTTTGAAACTCCCAGTTGCAAAGTTTTTTTGATACTACCTCATTCAAATTATAAAAATCTAAAAACTATTATAGAAGGAGGGATATGTATGAAAAGATTTTTAATGTTTTTGTCCATGTTTTTGGCATTTCAGACAGCTTTATTTACCAGCACAGTAGCACTAGCCGCTGCAGCATCACTTCAGGTGAATGGGCTCTTAAGTGAGCCTACCAGCGCGCTGGCGGAAACGACACTATTACCAGTTTACCCTGATGGACAGTCGGAGTTTAGCGCTATTGGCAGGACCACTACTCTTCGGGTCAAATTGTTGGATGTAAGTGGACAACCTTTAAAAGATGTATCTATCCACTGGATAGATAGAAACTACCCTAATACTAGTGACAATTATACTAGTACAGATGAATCAGGGATTGCTGAATTGGCACTTAGCAAGCCTGTGCTAGGCGCGGGTGAGGATACTTTGTATAAGGTATCTGCAGAATGTATGAATGGCGCAATATCCTGCCAAATATCCATACGTATTTACACTGGTGGCGAAGCAAGTACAACACTGATCCCTCTTGAAACTCAGGGCACAAAAGTGAGTGTGAAGTTAGTAGACAGTCATAACTTACCCTTACCAAATTGTGAGATAAAGTGGGGTGGTTTTGATATAATCTACGGTGTGAATAATAAATCAGTGACAAACAGTGATGGAGTTGCATTCACTAATTGCATTCCACTCCCTGGAGGATATATTGATCAAACCGGAACTGTGTATGCTGCTTTCATGGGAGATAATATTCATGATGGCTCCATGTGTACGACATCGTTTCGTGATCACTATGGATTCAAGCTTTACGGGTATGTTGATCCGGACTTTTCCTATGATGCTTCAAAGTCTTCCTTACTGAAGTCAGGATTCTCGCTTGAATATTTGGGAGCTTCCAGTTATTCTTCTTATTCTACTAAAACTGATAATAACGGGTACTTTATGTTTGGACTTTTCCCAGGTTCTAGTGGAGTCATAAAAATAAGCAAACCTAATTATTTGACCAGAATGATTGATGCTTCCAAGTTTCAATCTGATACTGAGCTTAGTACACTGAATAATCCATTTGAAATGTGGGCAGGCGATATGTTGATAAATGGTGTTCAGGACGGCGCCATCAATATCGCAGATGTCATTGAAATAGCGAAGTATTTTGGCAGTACATCTTCTGATGCAAAGTTTAATGTAGCAGCAGATTTTAATGCTGATAATGTTATCAATATGGCAGATGTTTTAATTGTCGCAAAGCACTTTAATGCAACTTCCTCTGACTATTTATTAAAGTAAGTTCGATAAATACATCGGTGATATATTCTTAACAGATTTATAAAGTATAACTAAGTGCCTGTATGGATTTACAAAGTCAATCCAAGAGCGGGCATTTATTTCTTATACTTACAACAAAATGCAGCTTAAACCTTGTTTTTAACAAGGGTGTTTCTTTTGGTTAAAAGCTCATTCAATTCCTATTGTAGGTCGTTGTAAATATATATAATCTCGGCTACTAGATTTTTGAAACTCATAACAATGACTCTGTTCAAATGCTCGATTCAGAAATGATACAACAAATTTTAAATTATATTAATTTCTTATCACTATAATTATTCGTTGTATACGGAACACAATTTTCATTGCGCCACTTAATTGCTAACTTTAAAACTACAGTCGTTGCCTGGGGTCATAACAAATACAGTCAAAGTATAATCCCAATTGGATAGAAAAAAGCAAATGCAATCATTACATTACATATTCTTGCTAAACGTAACAAAAGTCATATCTTTCACATGTCAGAATAACTCACAATAATTTTGAGCCCATCAAAAAAAGCTAGGTTCAAGAAACTAGCTTTTTAAAAAATCGTACTAAATTTTTATCTTACCAAATATTAAGAATACATAGGCTTTTTACATATTTCAAATCTGTTTTTCCCTTTGTTTTTTGCTTCATACATTGCATTGTCTGCTTCTGTAATTAGGATATTTTCATCAATATAATCATTCTTATATTTATTATTAAAAATACTTACTCCAATGCTAGCAGTTACAAACATTTTACCTTTATCAGAATCTATAGGGTTTGACACTTCGTTTATAATCCTATCACATATATTGATCGCTTCATCATTGTCTTTAATTTTAGTCAGTATAACTGTAAACTCATCGCCGCCAAGTCGTGAAACGATATCGTAACTTCTAACGCATTTAATAAGCCTTGAAGAAATTTCGACCAAAACTTTATCTCCATATTCATGACCTAATGAATCATTTATTAACTTAAACCCATCAAGATCGATAAACAACAATCCTAAATATTCATCTGCTTCAAGGCTACTGTTATTAATAAGTTTTTTCAGCCAATCCATAAAACATCTTCTGTTTGGCAACTTCGTCAGCATATCTTGGTTGGCCATCTCTTTCATCTTTTCTTCTGCTTTTCTTCTTTCATTAATCTCATTATTTACAGTTTTGGAAATTTTCCCCGAAAAGATCACTCCAACAGTTATACAACTAACAAGAAGAATACTTATTAAAGTAATACACAGAACCATTAGATTGGAAGTAGTCATTTTGAGAGAATCATTAAGTTTCTGCCTATTTGAAATCTGGATATTAATATATTCGGTGTATGTATTTTTTATATACTCATAAGTATTATTCGCTTCCTTATAATCATTAAGCCGTGATTTCATTTCCTTATTCGGACTTTCATTAACTGCTGAAAAACATTTTTCCCTAAATGTTTGTAATAACCTGCCTGTTATGATTAAAATAGATCTTTCATTTTCAAAAGTTGCTTGATTAGACAGGGATTTATCTAAATCAAGTATTTTATTAACCTTTGATTTAAAGTTTTGTATCTTTTCCGTATCACTAAGATTGCTTAGCGCATCGTAAAAATCTTTAGAAATTAAATCCATTGTCATATTGGATACATCGTTAGCAGCTGTGATGTTTTCCATCATGGTTTGATATTCTTTAATAGGTTTTTGATAGCCATTTATGACATAAAAAGATATACCTCCAAGAGGTATTATCAAAACCAATATCAATATAGCAATTCGAGTTTGTAAGGAGCTTTCTTTTCTAAACAAGATTTTCCTCCTAATATCCTTTCTGAACAAAACTGCGAAGTAGCTTTTGTAACCTTGAAAACCCGTCATAAGAAATTATGGTGTCTCATATAGGCACCATAATTTCTAGACACTAAAAATT
>JAUZPS010000510.1 GCA_030705945.1 Bacillota bacterium | reverse complement strand
CTTTATTTAAGTTTAATAAAGTATTTTGCAGAGGCGCAATAAAAGCTTTAAATATGTTTCCAGCTCCGAAATGTATCCATGTAGGATTGTCCCGGGTCTTGCAAACCATTTCTTCAATGTTGTACATAGGTATTTCAATGTTTTTGTCCTTCCAGATGGAATGCTGCAAAATTGTATCTTTGTTAAGTCTCATAATATTTCATAACCTTTCCGTTTTTTTATCTCAAGGAATTATATATTTTACATTCATTTTTTATATTGTAAAAAAATTGGCATATATAATAAATATGGATATATAAATGCTTATATACCTACATGTTTTATTAAAAAGAGGGTGTGAATATGTCAGAAGATCTATACGAAAGCTGCTGGCTGAACTACAGAAAGATAGAGGATCCATATCTGCTTAAGCAGTATAGCAATTGGTGCGCAAATTTTGTCGCTGTTGTGGATACGCCTCTTATTCAATCAGCGCTTAACGAATTTGATATGGGTATAAGAGGTATGCTCGGGATAATACCGTTTATTTCAACAACGGTAAATAAGACATCCTTTGTTATTGTGGGGGTATTGGGGAATAATCCGGAAATTGACAGAGAGGTCAGCGTAAGTGAGCAGAACAGTATTATGGAGGATGGCTACCTTATTAAAAATATTAAGGCGGGTGGAAAATGTTATATTGTTGTGACTGGAAAAAACGATAGGGGAGTCCTCTATGGCATATTCGAGTTACTTAGGCTTATCCGGATAAATACTGATCTTAATGGAATAGCAAAAATAGAGAACCCATGTAATGCCTTGAGGGTGGTCAATCACTGGGACAATATGGATGGAAGCATCGAGAGAGGATATGCGGGAAAATCTATCTTTTTTGAAGACAATAAAATTACAAGGAACCTAAAACGAATCAGGTCCTATGGACGGCTCTTAGCATCCATAGGGATTAATGGAGTAGTAATAAATAATGTGAATGCGCATGAAACTGAGACAAAGCTTATTACTAAAGAGTATCTGCCCTATGTTGCAGAAATTGCGGATGTCTTCAGGGAATACGGGATCAGATTATTTTTAAGCGTCAATTTTGCAAGTCCGATAGAATTAGGAGGGTTAAGGACAGCGGATCCTTTAGATGATGAGGTTAAGAACTGGTGGCAGAAGAAAGCTGAAGAAATTTACGCTTACATCTGTGACTTTGGAGGTTTTTTGGTAAAGGCCGATTCTGAGTTCAGGCCCGGACCTTTTACCTATAACCGTAACCATGCAGACGGAGCGAATATGCTGGCTGAAGCAGTTAAACCACATGGGGGCGTTGTTTTTTGGAGATGTTTTGTATATAACTGTCTTCAGGATTGGCGGAATAAGACAATCGACCGCGCAAAGGCTGCATATGATCACTTTATGCCTCTTGATGGAATGTTTAATGATAATGTGGTATTGCAGATAAAAAACGGACCAATGGATTTTCAGGTTCGTGAACCTGTATCGCCTTTATTTGGAGGATTAACAAAAACAAAAACTATGCTTGAGCTGCAAATCACACAGGAGTACACGGGACAGCAAAAGCACTTGTGTTATCTGGCGCCAATGTGGAAGGAAATAATGAATTTTGACACCTGTTGTAAAGGCGAGGGTTCAACTGTCGACTCAATTATAAGTGGAGTCGCAGGTGTTGCCAATGTTGGAGATGATTTGAACTGGACGGGTTTTCAATTGGCTCAGTCAAATCTTTTCGGGTTTGGGCGACTTGTTTGGAATCCTAGCCTGTCTTCAAGGGAAATAACAGAAGAGTGGGTAAGAATGACTTATTCCAATGACGAAGAAGTAGTAAATACTGTCTTGGAAATGTTGCTTAAATCATGGAAAATTTATGAGAGCTATACCTCTCCTTTAGGGATTGGCTGGATGGTAAATCCAGGCCATCATTATGGGCCAAATGTGGATGGATATGAATATTCCAAGTGGGGAACATATCACCGCGCAGACCTTGAGGGAATAGGGGTTGACCGTACTGTGAGATCCGGAACAGGTTTTACAAAACAATACTGCAGTGAAATTGCGTCAAAATATGAAAAATTAGATACTTGCCCTGAGGAGTTGCTCTTGTTTTTCCATCACGTTCCATATACCTACAGATTAAAATCGGGAGAAACTCTCATTCAATATATTTATAATACGCATTTTGATGGGGCTGATGAAGCTGTTAAACTGAAGGAGAAGTGGCAAAGCCTCAGAGAAAAGATAAAAGAGCCATATTTTCTGCATGTTTTAGAGAGACTGGAAGGACAAATCGAGCATGCTAAGGAATGGAGGGATGTAATTAATTCATATTTCTACAGAAAGTCCGGAATAAAGGATGAATTGGGAAGACAAATTTATTAAAACATCCCACAGAAAAATCCAATCTGGATGTATCTCATGACGCTTCTGTATAAAAAGCAATTAATCTTTTACATTTGCCTATCACAAAATAACGTTAAAGCGTTCGTTATTTTGCTCCGTCAAATGTAAGATTAATAGTGCTTTTTATATGATTAATATTTTTCTGCATAATTATATACCTTTATTTAGAATATATGTAAAACTTATGCATAAAATTAATATGAGTTTAATTTTTAAAAAACTTTGTTACAAGTTGTGTTTTCCTGTTTTAAGGATAACAAGTTTTATGAGTAAAGGAGGGCGTCAGTGAAAACTCATTTGTCAAAATCACTTTTAGAAAAGAATCGGAAAAATCTTAAATATTTTAAAAGACACTGGTCACTATATCTTTTGTTGGTTCTTCCAATTATTTATTTTGTGATTTTTCGCTATATCCCAATGGCGTATATCCAAGTAGCTTTTAAGAAGTACAGCATAACCAAGAATGTTTGGAATATGCCATTAGCAGACAAGGGTGGCCTCGAGTACTTTATAAAGGCCTTCTCAAACCGTGATTTCCTCTACGCGCTGCGCAATACCTTCTTGCTTAACATACTTGACTTGGTGATTGGGTTCCCAGCCCCTATTATATTTGCGCTGCTGCTCAACGAGCTAAAGTTCAAAGCATTCAAGCGGGTTACTCAGACGATCGCTTACATGCCCCACTTTCTTTCTTGGATTATTATCTCCGGCTTAATGCTGCAACTCTTTGCTCCAAGTACCGGTCTCGTTAATATCGTGCTTCAACATTTAGGCTTCAATTCCATACAGTTCATTAATGAACCCAAACACTGGGTATTGACCTATATATTAATAGGAGTCTGGCAGAGTGTTGGATGGAATGCCATCATCTATTTAGCGGCAATTACAGGTATCAATCCGGAACTGTATGAAGCAGCTTCAATGGACGGAGCGAGCCGCTTGAGAAAGATATGGCATGTTACATTACCAGGATTGCGGCCTACTATTATCGTTCTGTTCATTTTGAGTCTTGGTCGGATCTTGGGCAGTGAGTTTGACCGGCCGTATGCTTTAGGAAACCCTTTGGTTAAAAGTGTATCCAATGTTATCGCCACTTTTGTATATACAAATGGTATCCGTGGGTTGCAATTTTCATTGACTATAGCAGTTGGGCTATTTCAGTCTGTCGTCTGTGTCATCTTCCTGTTCATGGCGAACGCTCTTGGGAAAAAGTTCGGTGAACGCGGTGTTTGGTAAGGGTGAGCTATGCATAATCATAAGGGAGAGCGGAAGCTATATATTTTGCAATAACATTTTACATCCATT
>JAUZPS010000051.1 GCA_030705945.1 Bacillota bacterium | reverse complement strand
GCAAAATAACGAACGGTTTTAACGTTATTTTGAGATAGATAAGGGCGTTTCAAAAAGTTCCTTGTTCAAGTTTATATGACGAAAACCCATTATATCAAGTTTTTGAAACGACCAGTTGCTAAGTTTTTTTTTTGATAGTATATAAAAAGCAATTAATCTTTTACATTTGCCTATCGCAAAATAACGTTAAAGCGTTCGTTATTTTGCTCCGTCAAATGTAAGATTAATAGTGCTTTTTATATACCTAGGTTGCTAAAAAAGATTAATTGGTTTAAATTAACATGTCTCACCAAAATGTTTTGCTATGTAAACAAGATCTGCCATGTTTATCACACCATCGCTATTAAGATCAAGAATTGGAGAATATTCCAGGTCGCCGATTCTTTTTCCAAAAGATGCGGCTAATTTTAAAACATCGGCCATATTTATTATATGGTCTCCATTAACATCAGGAATTGGCGGCGGCGGTGGTATTTCACCAGTGAATAACGTAACATATGCTCCTAATGCCATACCGATATCGACCTGCTGCGAGTAACGGTGGTAGCTGAATTTAGGACCGATGCCTGCTCTGTATGAATTGATGAGGTTATCCCAGTCTGGATCCTGTTTGTATGCTGGACGCATATCTATGAATTTCATACCTGTCTTAAGCTGTGCTCCCTGACCATTTGAGCCTGTCCATCCTGCAGGTATATATACTTCCTGATCAAAGAAACGCGAATAATCTCCTCTTTGTTCCTCCTTGGTATAACCCTTAGAATCCTGGCAGCCCAATATTATGCAATCGAGTAGTCTCCTTGCGATATCATGAGCTTGTTGGTCAAAATTAGCATATTTCTTTGTACCAGCAGCATAATAAAATAACAAATTAGCTGTTGAAGCAGCGATACCAATATCAGAACCATAGTTATCGATCGCAGCGTGTAAGTTTGGATTACCAGTGTATGTTCCGTTCCATGTATCCGGTTGACCAACCCATGAGATATCTGAAGGAATTAAGAAGTCGCCACTTCCGTTTATTGTTATGTTTGGCAATACCCATGCTACCCATTTCTTCAATATCTTATAAGCCTTTTCATCTCCTGTTTCATAATAGTATTCTGCCAGACGTTGAACGCTCCAAGCCTGATACCCGAACCATCTGTTGCTTGGCGGATCGTGCAATACCGGCCGCCAGTCATAAGCCATTCCGTAGAAAGTTGATATCCCAGCTGGATATGTATCATATCTATCGTCGAATGAATTAGTACATCCACCTGCTAAAGCTCCTTCTGAAGATTGCAGCCATTGCAAAAATTCCAACTGTCTTGTTAAGCTCTTACCCCAGTCTGAAGCGCCACCTGAAGACTTGGGCTTAAGTTCTGAAGTATTTGACAAAGCATAAGCCGCCAATGGGTTCTGATAACCTTGATGGCTTGCGCTGCCTCCATTTTTCCATGCCCATCCCTCGTTTACAACCGGCCCGCCCCATGCCAAGGACCATGAAATCAGATAATGCAATGAGTTTATGCCATCACCGGCAGGTCCGTTTTGAGACGCATAACCAATTGGCTTCATGTATTTATCATACATACAGTATCTTAGGTAGTCGCCCAATCTAGCTGCTCTTTCGTTCTGATAACCGATTTCGCTTTGCTTTCCTTGAGCTTTCGCAAACTTATTGGCTTCATATGCTGCTTGAACAGCTCGCGCGTCAGCGTCTGAAGCTACGGAGTACCGCCACTGTTTGGAGTATGCATCCTGAGATACAAACAATGATCCGAAACCACCCTTTGTGGGACTACCCCACTTAAATGTTTCCCAGCACGGGAAGGGCGCAGTCTCCCAGCAGGATTCTTGTTCGCCTCTCTGGTAAGTGTTTATTTGTGAAATTCTGCTTGTTCCGTCTCCATGGTTGCCGTATTTATACCAGTTGTCGATATCCATTAACCAATGCATTAAATACATGCTGTCTTTACCATACGCTGCTTTTAATTGAGCATATATTCCATCTTTACCTGTTGGAGCATTTAGGTTTAATTGTTGTGGATAATCATCCGGCAAAGATCCTCCAGGAATGAATGAAGAGCATCTATTTGGATCGTAACCGCTTAAGTTAGGTTGATCCCGATCTGAAGGAATATAATACTTTTCAATAGCATCCCATGCTTTGTTGTATGGCGCCCAATCGCCGGTAAGATTTCCGTACATAGCTTCAAACCATACATAATAACTCATAGTTTCTGATGAGCTCTCATGACCGTAATCAGGGCCTTCCACTATCATAGTCTCAATTGAGTGGTATGGGAGACCATCAGGACTAAAATATCCGGTCGATGGGTCGTCAACCTTTTGATGCAAATCAAGGAATGCATCTTTGTATGAATACGCTCCATATGCAGCGGCAGTTGTTGAGGAACTTCCCAAATTGGCGGTTCCTAGGGTGCTTACAAACATAAATGAGCATAGAGCTAAAGATACATGCTTTCTTTTCTTTTTTAACACTTGTACTTCCCTCCTCTTCTAAATATTATATTAAAGTGTAAACCAAGTAATACAATATAATAATAGCATCTAATGATGAAATATGGAATATAAATGCAGAAATATTATAAACAAATTAAGGTATATAAAAAGCACTATTAATCTTACATTTGACGGAGCAAAATAACGTTAAAGCCTTCTTTATTTTGCTTCGTCAAATATTGTACACGTGTAAATTATGTGTTAATATTAAGTAAAATGGCAAAGAAAAAGGTACTTCTGATTTTTATAAAAATTCAAATACACAAACTATATATTTTGCAATAAACATTTTACATCCATTTTTTATGTTGCAAAATATATACCTTAATTCATAAGTTGTGAAAAGTTCAACTTTGATAGTAAAATGCAGATGTATTAATTGCATTTTTAATGTAAAATTTTTTTCGCAACTTATATGGCTAAACATAATTTTAATTCGTGGAGGTGATTCTTTTATTTTAATTAACGTGTTTGGCAGAACACTTATCAATATGCATATTCTACGAAAACAATGCTGATTCTTTCTAGCATATGAAGTACTTAAGTCTAATCACAATATAATTTCCTAAAAGAGAAATGCTATTTGTACATTTAATTTTAATTAAAAAGTTTATTTAGGGGGAAGGTATATGAAAAAGTTTGTCTTTTTATCTTTTTTAATTGTAACTCTTATTTTGTCAACCATGCCATCCGGCGCGATAGTATTTGCAGCGGGAACCGATGTTACTGATCCGAATGATGACTGGCTGCATGTGGAAGGTACCAATATTGTAGATAAGCTTGGCAACAAAGTATGGATAACCGGAGCTAACTGGTTTGGATTTAATTGCAGAGAGAGAATGCTTTTAGATTCTTATCACAGCAATATAGTATCAGATATTGAGATGGTGGCGGATAAGGGTATAAATGTAGTAAGAATGCCAATAGCTACAGATTTGCTGTACGCATGGAGTCAGGGACAGTACCCGCCTTCAACAGATACGAGTTATAATAATGCGGATCTGGCAGGACTAAATAGTTTTCAGTTATTCAATTTTATGCTGCAAAACTTCAAAAGGGTAGGAATCAAAGTTATTCTTGATGTGCACAGCGCAGAAACTGATAACCAGGGACATACATACCCGGTTTGGTTTAAAGATTCTATAACAGAAGATATATTTAAAGCCGCTTGGGTCTGGGCGGCCAACCAATACAAAAATGATGATACAATTATAGGGTTTGACCTTAAAAACGAGCCTCATACAAATACAGGAAATTTAAAAATACTGTCTCAATGCGCTATTTGGGACAACTCCAACAGAGCAACCAACTGGAAAAGAGCAGCTCAGGAGACTGCATTGAAAGTATTGGATGTGAACCCCAATTTGCTAATATTTGTCGAGGGTGTAGAGATGTATCCTAAGGATGGACTATTTGATGATGAATCAATTGATACAAGTCCCTGGACAGGTAAAAATGACTACTATTCTGACTGGTGGGGCGGAAACTTAAGAGGAGTAAAAGATAATCCTATTAATTTAGGAAAATACCAGAAGCAACTTGTATATTCACCGCATGATTATGGTCCGATGGTATATGAGCAGCCATGGTTTCAAGGTGATTTTGCTACTGCTGACGATGCCCAGGCAAGCAAAATATTGTATGAGCAATGCTGGAGGGATAACTGGGCATATATCATGGAAAATGGGATATCTCCATTATTAGTTGGTGAATGGGGAGGTAAGACGGAAGGCAGCGATCCGCTTCTTGACTCCAACGAGAAGTATTTAAGGGCTATGAGAGACTACATAATAGCAAATAAATATAAATTGCATCATACGTTCTGGTGTATAAATATTGACTCATCTGATACGGATGGATTGCTGACCCGCGGTGAAGGAACCGCGTTTCCAGGCGGCAGAGATCTGAAATGGAATGACAACAAGTATGATAACTATTTATTGCCTGCTTTGTGGAAAAATAACGAAGGAAAGTTTATTGGTTTAGATCACAAAGTGCCTTTGGGTAAAAATGGAGTGTTAATAGGAGGTGGTTCAGCCACAACTACAACAACTCCAACCGCTACAGTAACGCCTACCACAACTCCAACTCCGACAGGCAATGTATCAGGGTTTACAGTATCAGGATATCTCAAACCAGGGTTTAACTATACAAGCAGCCAGGCTTCAAGTGTTTTAAAGGGCTTCAAGGTTGAATTGGCAGATACAGGTTTAAGCGCAATTTCCGATGAAAAGGGGTATTTTGAGATTAAAAATGTACCCGGAAACAAAACATATAAGGTTATGATTAATAAAGCAGGGTATCTTGAAAGAGGTATTGACTCTGTTATTATAAACGGAAACAGGGAATTATCTAGAGAAACTTTACCTATAGATGTTTGGGCAGGCGATGTCCCGGTAAAACAAGTTCAGGATGGCTCTATAAATATGGCTGATGTTATTGAGTTGGCAAAGTCGTTCAATAAAACCTCTTCCGATTCGGGGTTTTCAGACTATGCAGATTTTAATAAGGATAACTCAGTTAATATGGCAGATGTTGTTATTTTAGCTTCAAGCTTCAATAAGACATCATCGGATTATCCAAGCATCAATCTGCAGTAATAGGTGACGAAAATAAAGATGAAGCCATAGATATATGTTTCGTGATAGACATTTTACATTAACTTTTAAAATCACGAAACATATACCTTGATTTTAAATATGAAGATCATTATTAGTATTACATTTAGCAGAGCAAAATCACGAACGGTTTAACGTTATTTTGAGATAGATTAAATGTAAAAGATTAATTGATTTTAATCTATATGCAACATGATTGTTGCCTGAAATTAGCGTTAGAAGTTAATAAATGTATAGATTAATACAGCAAAATAAAAATTTACTAATTAGAAATTGTAGGTTATAATAAAATTAGTATTGCATGTTTGTATAATATAAGAAATCTAAGAAAGATTAGGAGTAGAGGAGAAGAGAAGTATAAGTGTGGTAAGCAGTAATTAACTTTAATCAAAGGGGGTATGTATGCCTAAGAACAGGCTTGGCTTTAGTCAACAGACTTTAAATACAGTTGTAATCAAGTAGTTATTATAAATATTTATTCTATATACATAAATTAATTTTTTCAATTCTTAGCATATTCGCTGTTTATTCGAAATTTTAGTGGTATATCGCTAAAATCAGCCGATTTATAATAATAAATCAAAAAAACAATTATTTATATAATCTATTAAAGCCTCAGCCAATTTTATTTTGTTTAACTATATATTTTGCAATGAACATTTTACATCCATTTTTTATATTGCAAAATATATACCATGATTCATATATGGCGGCATGTATGAAAAAGAATTTTATTTTTTAATTTTGAAAGGGGAATTTTAATGAAACAAATGAAAACAATCAATAAAAGCAAATCAAGTAAAGCAATAACATTAATGTTAATTATAGCAATTCTTGCATCTCTTTTCATAGCTATACCTACAATGAATGTATCTGCTGCTTCTTCGGGCAGTTTTACTCTTAGCGTTGACAAGACTATAGCGACTCAGGGTGATGTCATTACAGCTACTTTAAGTATAAAAAACATCACAAATTTTGCAGGTTATCAAGCGAACTTAAAATATGATCCATCTGTTTTGCAGCCTATCATTCCTTTTGGCACGGATTTTTTGCCTTATGGTAATTTAACACCTGTTGAGCCAGGTGAATTGCTTGCAAACAGTAAATTTTCACCGCTTGACATTGTTTTTAATGATGTTGATGTTGGTATACTAAGTTTTGGTAGATCATATGTTCAACTCGCTTCATATAAGAGCGCTGGAGCTACTGAAACGACAGGTTCTGTTGCTGTAATCAGATTCAGGGTATTAAGATCAATCGCAACTGAAATCTATTTCAAGGGTACAAACATATTACCAACTGGCCTTGAAGGTACAGCGCTTTATGATTGTGACGCTAAACAGATATATAACTATGACGTAATTGAACCAGGAACATTGCTGACTGGATCTTCATCAACACCAAAGATTATAACTCCTGTTCCTGTTACTCCGACTGTGAATAATGTGCCTGAAGATATCAACGGTGACAAAGCGGTTAACATGGCAGATGTTATCCTTATTGCAGGTTGCTTCAATTCAACTTCAACATCAAGCCTTTACAATAAGAAATGCGACTTAAACAATGACGGTTCTGTCAACATGGCAGACGTAATTAAACTTGCATTAAAATTTAACTATACATATTAAGCTATAACTGAGTTTTTGCTTAAAACTTGTGAGATTTTTATTAATGAATGGACTGGCCTATGATCTGAATTAGAGCATATGTCGGTCCATTAACATTTTTAACTTGCCTAGTATAGAATAATCTGGTTATTGATGATAAAATATAATTATGGTATTTAATAATATTAAAATCATTAGTAAACCCCCTTATTAGCCAGAAAAGGGCTTTTCAAAGCGAATTGATATAAAACTTTACAGTTGATTATCTATAAAAGTTTCTTAAGCAATAAGGGCGAACTGGTGTAGATAAAAAGCAATTAATCTTTTACATTTGCCTATCGCAAAATAACGTTAAAGCGTTCGATATTTTGCTCCGTCAAATGTAAGATTAATAGTGCTTTTTATATAGATATAGAAAAAATATAACTTTTTATAATTATTATTTTATATTTTTTAAGGGAGGATCATATAATGAAAAAAGAAAAATGGAAAATGCCGCGTAAAAAGTATTCACTGGCTATTATTTCAATACTAGTGATTTCTTTAATATTACCGTCATTTACGCCTGCTTCAAAAATTCAGGCGGCAAATCAACCCCGCTCAGGTGGAGCTTACTACAATTACGGCGAAGCTTTGCAAAAATCGCTTCTTTTTTACAAGGCAAACCGACTGGGTGACTTACCGGATAATTATATTTTGCCATACAGAGCTGACGCGGCAATGACAGATGGACAAGATGTAGGGCTTGATCTTACAGGCGGCTGGGCGGATGCAGGCGATGGCATTAAATTTACTCATCCTATGTCCTATGCCGCAGGTCAATTAGGCTGGGCTGTATATGAATATCGCCAGGCATTTGAAAAGTCAGGACAATTGAATGATATTCTTGACGAAATAAAATGGGCTACGGATTTTTTCATTAAAGCGCATCCAAGTCCGGATGTATTGTATTACATGTGCGGTTACGAGGAATCCGACCATTCCGTATGGGTGCCCCATGAGATGCTGGATTATGTGACTAAAAGAACCTCTTTTGTGCTCAATCCTTCTACGCCAGGTTCTGACGTGGCAGGTCAAACAGCAGCTTGCTTAGCCATAGCGTCAATAATATTTGAGCCTACTGATCCTCAATATGCAGAAAAATGCTTGACGCATGCCAAACAAATATTTGATTTTGGCGATAAATATAGAGGTAAGAATCCTCTCAAATCTTTATATCCTTCTGGAAGTTATCTGGATGATCTGGCATGGGGAGCTATCTGGCTTTATATAAAGACAAAAGATACTACTTATCTGGATAAAGCTAAATCGATTCTGCCTATTACTTCGTTAGGCGGAACTCACACCCATTGCTGGGACGATGTCAGTTACGGAGCGGCTCTTAAGATAGCCCAGGTTACTCATGATGAGAATTATGCCGCTATGGTTGAAAAGAATCTTGACAATTGGATGCCGGGCGGCGGTATCACTTATACTCCAGGAGGATTGGCCTGGCTTTCGGGATGGGGTTCTTTGCGTTATGCCACAACAGCAGCATTTTTAGCCTTTGTATGGTCTGATGACAAAACAGTTGGAACTGCTTCCAAAAAAGAGACCTATCATAATTTTGCGGAAAAACAATTAAACTATGCTCTTGGAGATAATCCTCGAGGAGGAAGCTATGAGGTAGGATTTGGCGTAAACGCGCCTGTCCATCCACATCATAGAACTGCTCACGGATCATGGACAAGTATGCTTGATGTACCGACTTTCCATCGTCATATTTTATATGGCGCGTTAGTTGGGGGGCCTAATTCAGATGACGGTTGGAAAGATGATATTACCGACTACAGATTAAATGAAGTAGCAACCGACTACAATGCTGGTTTTGTAGGTTGTCTGGCTAAGATGTACGATATGTATGGTGGCGCCCCCCTCGAGAATTGGCCAAAGCCAGAAGATTTCAGAGCAAAAGAAGATAATCTGACTGAATACTTTTGCAGAGGCTGGATAATGTATGAAGGTTATGGTAAATTGAATTTAATGTTCCAGGTAAATAACCGTTCAGCATGGCCGCCAACTATGAAGGATAAATTGTCTGTCCGCTACTATATGGATCTCACCGAACTATTTGAAGCGGGAAAAGGTTTGGATGATGTACAAATAACCCTTGGAGATAACCAGGGAGCAAAACTTATCGGCTTAAAACAATACAAGGACAACATTTACTATTTTACTCTTGACTTTTCAGGAACCAAGATAATGCCTGCTGAATGGGAATTGTGCGAAAAAGACGCAAGTGTGTCGATTACATATAAGGATGCCAATATCGGTTCCAACAAAAATGACTGGTCTTATCAAAATCTAGATGGCCCGCCGGATTATGACGCTGTGTCCTTTAAGGGAATGACCCCATACATTCCGGTATACGATAATGGCGCGCTTCTATGGGGTAAAGAGCCTTTAGACGGAACAGCAACTCCTACTAATGCGTCTTCAGATACGCCATCTACTACTCCAACAAAGCCTTCTGATACCATAATACCTGAAGATGTTAATGGAGACAGGGTTATAAATATTGCGGATGTTGTTGCGATAGCTAAATGCTTTAATGCAGCTTTTGGCGATGCCAAGTATGATGCTAAGTGTGATATTAATAAAGACAATACTGTGAATATGAGTGATGTAATTAAGGTTGCGCTTAAGTTTAATTATACATATTAACAAAGCTTATTTTAGAAAGCTCGCTTTGTAGGGACTTACCTTGAATGTTTTACATTGATTGGTAAGTCCCTTTAATATTAATATGTAAATTATAAAAATTAATGGCTATAATTCACATAAAATGAGTAATGTACCTTAATTATTAACTCTAAAACTACATAAAATATATATAACCAAATATAAAGTTTTTTATTAGTAAGCTTTGAAAAGCCATTTTTCAGCTGCTCAGCGCAGCTAGTATAAAACTAATTTGGTTATATATGTGTTTCGTGATAAATATTTTACATTAACTTTTAAAATCACGAAACATATACCTTGATATAAACCCATGTTATGTATATAGTTATTTGATTTTATAATGATGATTGGAGGATACTGAAAATGCCTAATAATCAAAAGATATTGTGTTCTGTAGGAAGTTGCATGTTTAATGAATCAAAAGATAACTTATGTAAATTAGATGCTATTCAGGTTAGCGCTGCGGCAGAATCAGACAGCGGAGCGCCTTATGATGAAACATTGTGCGCAAGTTATAAGAACCATCATAAAAAGAAATAAAGGTTGCAAGCGGTCCATAAGAGCCGCTTATTATATAAATTGCGAAAAAGATTTCACATAAGGTAGTATCAAAAAAAACTTAGCAACTGGTCGTTTCAAAAACTTGATATAATAGGTTTTTGTCATATAAACTTGAACAAGGAATTTTTTGAAACGACCTAAGCAAATGAAGTTAAAGCCTCTTCATTTACAACAATAATTTTATATTTGGTTATCTATAATCTAGAGATATTCTAAAAATAAGAATAAGAATTATTAATACTCATCCTTCAAAAAGTATACATGAAGGATGAGTATTAATCTTTTTGAAACATCATTAGAAATAGAATCTTTTTGGTAACCATAATAATAACCACAACATATATTTAATTGAGGTGAAATATATGTTCAATATGATAAATGATTCTGTCAGATTTCCAGAAGCTTTAAGAAAAGTTGATACTATTGTACGGGAATATAATACATATCCTTATAGGGTCTATCAAGCCTCCATAGCGTTGCAGGGCATAGATTACGGTTTTTCAGATAAGGAAGGTATGTTTTACCGCTGCACTATTAATTCTGTTTGTAAGATTATTGATCCTTACAGAGTACAGGTTAGTTTGAGTTTCGGAATCAGATCGAGAGAATTTGATAAGAGGACGGATGCTACTGTGAGTTATGTAATTTTGCTGCAGGAATATTAAGAAACTAATACCATTACCTATAGTTTTAAGAATATTTAGGTTGCTTGTAAAACTCAAATCTGTTTTTACCATTAATTTTGTCTTTGTACATGGCATTATCCGTCTATAATTAGAACATTTTCATCAGCGCGTTCTTTCTTATATCTATTGCTAAAAATGCTTTAACCGTACTTGCAGTGACAAACATTTCGCCTATATGTTTCGGGATTTTAAAAGTTAACGAAAAACGTTTATCGCGAAACATATAATATAATTGTAAATTCATCGCCTCCAAGTCCTGAAACGATATCATGACTACGAACACTATTTAATAACTTTGAAGAAATTTCGATCAGTACTTAGTATATTATTACAAGGATTAGATCATTATAAATTCTTGAATTGTTACGACAAAAATATTATAATTGAATTGAATTTCGACAAAAGTCAAATCAAAATTCTATTTCCACGTTATCTCATCATTTTCAAAACTTGTATTGATTTACCAAAATATGAAATTAAAAATCTAGTCCGCCAAGGTAAAGATAAGCAAATGTAAATTTAGTTTTATAAGTCGCACTGAACAGATGAAAAATGGTTTTTCATGGTTGCTTGGACGAGCAATGAAATGTACTGAGACCCATCAATGCGAACCAATATAAACTTTACATTTGGGTATCTATGCAAACTCAATGAAAAGGGGTTAAAGTATGAAAATTCAATTGAAATTTCTAATTTTCTTGTTTTTATTGTTTTTCTTGTTTAGTATGCTTTTGTCAGGATGTTATTTTTCTGGAAATTCTTTGGAGGGGACAAAAAAATCAGTAATAGGAGTAATTGTGGGTTCATTTGATGATACATGGAGAACGGGGATGCGTAATGAACTCTATAAATTAGCAGAAGGTAAGGTAGATATTAGTATTTGGAGCGGGTATGGTTCCCAGGAGAATGAAAATAAGAAAGTTGATCTTTTAATTGAGAAGAAAGTTAATGTGTTGGCTGTAAATCTTGTTGAGAAAACGGCAGCGTCCACTATCATTGAGAAGGCTAAGAAAGCAGATATTCCGGTTGTTTTCTTCAATGTTGAACCAAATCAGGAGGACCTGAAAAAGTGGGATAAGGTATATTATGTCGGAGCTAAAGCTGAACAATCAGGTTCTATGCAGGGGCAGATTCTTACGCAATACTTTAAAGCTAATCCTACAAAAGATGGAATTATACGTTATGTCATGATAAAAGGCCCTGCAGAGCATCAGGATGCAATTATGAGGACAAAGTATTCCGTTAAAGCTATGGAAGACGCTGGGCTTAAACTGAAGTTAGTTGCTGAAGATTATGGCATGTGGCAACGTTCTAAAGGACAGGAGATAATGCAGAATTTCCTTAAGGCTTATGATGGAAGTATTGACTGTGTAATAGCTAATAATGATGATATGGCTCTTGGAGCTATTGATGCTCTTAAGACCAAAGGATATTTTAGTAACGGAAAATATATGCCAGTTGTTGGAGTAGATGACACTAGTACAGCTATTAAGGCTTTAAGGGATGGGACTCTTTTAGGCACCGTTCTAAATGATGATGTAGGGCAGGGGGATGCAATTTATAACCTTTCAACTATTCTTGCGGATGGAAAAGTTCCGAACAAAGAGAATTACAGTTATTCTATTACAGATAATAGATATGTTTGGATAGAATATAAAATGATTAACAAAGACAATATAAATTAAAATCAATTAATCTTTACATTTATCTATCACAAAATACCGTAAAACCTTTTGTTATTTTGCTCTGCTAAATGTAAGATGATTAATAATGATATTAATGTTGGTTGAATATATAAACATTTCAATAGCTAAATGTTGTAAAATATACGGAGGTATAAAAATGTTGAAACACGCCAGGGTTCGAATTAAAATTCTTTTTGGTTTCGGTATTGTATTGATAATGATGCTTATTGCTATTATTTTTGCCTTTTATAGTTTTTACAATATGGAGAGGGCTGCTGACAAAGTGTCTAATAATGTTTTACCTATCGAGAGTATAATTGAAAAAATTAGTATTGAAATTGCTAATGAAGAGTCTGATGTTCGTGGATACATCGCAAGTAACGGAGATAACAGATTCCTTGAGACTTATAGTTCCAGCCGCAAAAACATCGATTCGAAATTTTCAGAAATTAAAAAATACTATTCTAAGTATGAAAACTTAAAGTTGATAATCGAAAATGAAGTCATACCAAATATCGAAGTAATAAATAAGCATTTTGATGACCAGATTGAATTGGTGAAATTAGGAAAATATGACACGGCAAAAGACAGGCTTGGCGATGGAAAGATATATATGGACGTTTTAAAACGAGTTGAAAATAAAACCGAAGGCGCAATCAATGGTTTGACTAGTAATGCTCTAAGCGAAAGCAAACAAGCTGGACAAAATGCAAGGTGGATTATGGGAATTATTTTTTTAATCAGTTTAGTTATAAGCGCAGTAATTTCGTTGGCATTTTCCAGTATGATTGCAGTTCGTTTGAAGCATAGTATTGTTTCATTAAAGGAAATTTCAAAAGGTAACCTGACAGTTCCTGAAATTAACATAGATTCAAGAGATGAAATAGGTGAATTGGGAGTTGCAATTAACACTATGCAGAGCTCTGTAAAAGATATCATTAAAGCTATTATTCTGGAAACAGATAATGTTAATCAGGCTTTAGATGTTGCTAATATAAATATTTTTAAGCTTACCGACAATCTGAAGGAAATTTCATTTACTGTAAATCAATTATCATCTGGAATGGAAGAGACCGCCTCTTCTACACAGGAAGTCAGCGCTACTTCTTGTGAAATTGAAAATTGTGTCGAGATAATTGCAAAGAAAGCTCAGGAAGGCGCATTGTCAGCCAAGGAGATAAGTAAAAAAGCAGTTGCTTTGAAAGATAATTCTATAGCATTGAAGAATGAGGCCAATGATATTCAGTTTAATATTAAAAGTGTCATGGATGACGCGTTTGAGAAAATAAGCGAAGTTGGGAAAATAAGGTCTCTCTCAGACGCTATTTTGCAGATTTCAGCTCAAACAAACCTTTTAGCTTTAAATGCGGCAATCGAGTCAGCAAGGGCTGGGGAGGCGGGAAGAGGGTTTAATGTGGTCGCTGAGGAAATAAGAAAACTGGCGGAAAGTTCAAAGACAACGGTTAATGAAATTCAAATAACCGTATCAAAAGTATTTTCAGCCGTTGAAAGCCTCACAGACGCGTCTAAGAGTACACTTAATTATATTGAATCAAAAGTGGTGGATAGTTACAAAGAGTCTGTTGAAGTGGGTGAGAGCTACAATATGGACGCTGGATACGTCAATGATTTAGTATTGAGCCTGAGTTCAACATCAGAAGAGCTCTTGGCTTCAATAAGAACGGTGTCTGTTGCAATTGATGAAATATCAAAAGCGACAAATGAGGGAGCGGAAGGCTCAAATGAAATTGCGAGTAAGGTTTCAAAAATTCAGGAAAGAGCAAATGATGTTAAAGGTGAAACAGCAAGAGTTAAACAGAGCGCTGATTATTTAAAAGGCCTTGTTACAAGATTTAAGGTATAGAAACTGTCTATACTGTCATATTGATTCTTATATTTAATAGTAAATATTCATCTAAAAGCCTCTGTATATAATTGCAGAGGTTTTTTTGATTAGACTATATTAACTATCTGTTCAGATTTATAGTATAATAATATTATACAGATTTTTTTTTGAATTGGGAACTATATAAAAAGCACTATTAATCTTACATTTGACGGAGCAAAATAACGAATGCTTTAACGTTATTTTGCGATAGGCAAATGTAAAAGATTAATTGCTTTTTATATATATTTTCTTTTATATAATTTTCATAAGATTTTGATATAAAAGAATAAGATATTTACTTGATATATGATTTTAATGCTTACATAATATAAGTACTAAAGGAAACAAAATGAATTGACTTGGATAAATTTCTATATATAGCATATTATAAATCAACATACCTAGCC
Source organism: Bacillota bacterium (assembly GCA_030705945.1). Classification (GTDB taxonomy): domain Bacteria; phylum Bacillota; class Clostridia; order Acetivibrionales; family DSM-2933; genus Pseudobacteroides. Next base: position 738 of record JAUZPS010000051.1, on the reverse strand, counting down.
TGTATCTATCTACTTATATCGTTTAGAAAATTTCCAATCATGTTAGATATCTAGTATTTATCTGGACGAGCAGAAATCGCTGAAGGTGAAGTTAGATATTTAAATTATATATAGACTTATTTATTAATACTTAAATAGAATAGTACCTTATTTATCAAGGCAGTTTCGGTTTATTAAGCAATAGCCGCAAAGATAACCATTATAAGCCGCTGAGTTTTAGACCGAATAGGATTCTTATTTCGTGACATTAATTTATGCTTTTGATGGAGTTTGCAAAAGTTTAATATAAATATTAATTAATCTTAGGAGGAAGAAGAGTATGAGTGTACAAAAAACAAAAAAATTAATTAGTGTTGCTTTATGCATGACAATGATGTTATGCATGCTGCTGACGCCCAAAACTGCTGATGCAGCAATGGCAAAAGGTTCGAAGTGGGTTGGTAATATTATAGCCGGCAGCGTTCCAGCAAACTTTGGAACTTACTGGAATCAGGTAACGCCGGAGAATGGCACCAAGTGGGGAAGTGTTGAAGGAAGCCGCGATAATATGAATTGGGGAAATGCGGATACCATCTACAACTATGCCAAAAATAACGGTATTCCTTTCAAGTTTCATACGCTAGTCTGGGGGAGTCAGTGCCCAAGCTGGATAACCAGCCTTTCAGAAGCTGATCAGAAAGCTGAAGTGTTGGAGTGGATACAAGCAGCAGGTAAAAAATATCCCAAAGCTGATTTTGT
>JAUZPS010000509.1 GCA_030705945.1 Bacillota bacterium | reverse complement strand
ACATCTGGCTTTTTATTGCGGCCATGTCCCATGTTGAAGTAGATGAAGATGTGTTAAAAGAGCAAAGTGGAGCAGATAATCTGACAGAAGCTTTGAATATAGAATTAGGATGGATTTCTCAAAGGGGAATAACGCTTGTTGGCTCAAAAGAAGTGAATTATTGAAGATTGTAAGATACTGTAGAGATATAGAAGTCTCCTACAGTATCTTACAAAATTTATTCAAAATTTTCTTAATAGTTTTTGACAATGCCCCAATTTTATTAATTAATATGAGCTAACTATCTATTTCTTAGATATTAGTATTTGTATTAAACCACAATATTGAACTTGCCTGCAAGAATTATTACATCTGACATATTTATTACACCATCAGAATTCAAATCATATTCATTTCTGAATTTTTCATTCCCTGAAACAGAATTGAATGCTGAAGCTAAGAGGATTACATCTGCCATATTTACCACACCATCATGATTTAAGTCAGCGCTTATTGAAGGTTTTGAAGTTGGCGTTGGTGTTGGTTTTAAAGTTGGTGTTGAAGTTGGAGTTGGTGTTGGCTTTAAAGTTGGAGTTGAAGTTGGTGTTGGAACAGGTGTACTTGTGTTTTCACTAGTGAATCCTGCTGTACATACCATTTGAGAATAATTCCAAAGGCTTTGCTTCCAAACATTCCAATCATGACCAGCTCCTTGAACGAGAAAATATGTATTGGGAATACTATGAGAGTCACAGAAGGTATGAACTCCTGTACCAAAGTTTATCAAGTTATCTGTTGTTCCGTAGGAAATAAATAAGAATTTTAATTGTTGCTTAGCTGCGACTCCATTGTCTGGGAATAATTGAGCATTCGGGAGCGTGTCTGGAGCAGCTGAAAAGGCGCCGATATATGGAAATAGATTCAGATTTAAGAGCCCAATATTGAACGCTTGTCCACCGCCCATTGAAAGTCCAGCTACTGTCCTGTGAATACGGTCAGTATATACAGAATAATGTGATTCAACGTAAGGCATAAGAGAGCCAATCAAATCTTTAGTGAAATTTGTCCAACCATCTGACACACCAGTTGCTGTGGCATTACCGTTTGGCAGTACACAAACAAATGGTTGGATTTTACCTGCAGCAATGAGATTGTCCAAGATAACATGTGGTACGCCATTAGTGTACCATTCATCCTCATTTCCACCGATACCATGCAATAAGTACATGACACTGTACTTTTTACTTGTTGTGTATCCTGGTGGGAGGTAAATTCTCGCTCTACGTTGGCTATTCGTAGCTGCGGACTGATAATTGATATAACTGACCTGACCATGAGGGATGTTACTCTGCGCTTTATCATAGCCTGATGGTGGTGTAGTTGGGAGAGAAGCTGCAGTTACTATTGTTGTGGGGATAAGGGATGTTGTTACCAGCAAGCAAGTCAATAAAGCATTCAAAACTTTTTTTTTCATTTAACTAACCTCCTATTTTATTTTTTAAGGGGGTTTGGCAAAACATCTATTAATCACATCATACTACTGTTTTGCAACTATAAGCTGATCACAAATTATAATTCCTTAGAAAAGGTTTGTTTTAAAAAGAAGCTTTTTTGAGGAATTAAACCTTGTAAAGCTTACAACATCGCCTGTGAAGCTTTGCTGCTTGGTAGTGGCATGGAATGATAGACAGTAAGTTTTACAGTAACCCCTTAATTTTATATGTTATGTTTATATATATTATATATTAAAAATTTGGTTTAATATATATATAAATAACATTAAAATTAAATTTATCCAACTTAATACGTGTATAGGTTAAAACACTTAGTCAATTACAACAGAATTTCGTAGATGACAAGATTTGGCTGTCATTATGTAAGAAAATTGGACTGCTTTCAGATTAATCTTTTACATTTAAAATAATTCTTTTACATAGAAAATTTTATTGTATGCTTTACCTGTCCCTGTAAGTAATTCTATTAGATTATAATCAATTGAAATTTCAGCATCTATAACATCAAATTAAATTTAACTTAATACCAAGGATGTGCAGTAGTTCCTTAGTAATAACCTATTGCTGATAACTTGAGACGCTGCAATTGAAGTGCTTTGCAACTATCATAATGTCCAAAATATTTATAGCGCCGTTCATGTCTAGATCAAGGTCAGCATTATATCTATCATCACCCTTTGAGCTGTTAAATACTTTTGTAAACTGTAAAATATCCATCATATTAATTGTTCCATCCATATTTATATCTCCAGCATAAATATTTATTGGACCATCTGCTGAGCTAGTTATAATGCTACAATTCAAGCCATAAATATTAAAAGTTCTTGACAAATAATTTTTTTTGCTAATTAATAGATTATATTTCATATCTTGAGGTAAAATATCCTGAATTACAAAGTACCCATTATCATCAGTTATAGCCCAGTATTGTGTACCAACAAGTTCTACTTTAAATCCTGACTTAATGTTATTATTCCCAACTTTAAAATCACTGCTGATATAACCTGATATATTAAAGGATTCAATAGAACTGAAATATAACTCAGTCTCTTGATATTTGCTAGAATATAGTGTTCCGTTTTTATCGAAGAAAGGATTTTGAGATCCTTGCATAAACATTTTATTTGAAACTGAAAAATCCGAGGTATTATATAGATATCCTGTTAATGATGAAACTAAAAGACTTTTATCTGGACTTAATGTGATCATTTTTTCTGGCATTTTGTAAATGATGTTCATATTTGATAAATCCAGTACATATTTTTTAAAGTAAATCCTTTTGTTCTCTTCATCAATAATAATATTAGAATAATATGCATTCCAGTCTAATTCATTGTTATCTAAGGTTACTGCAATACTTTTTGCTACTCTTCCATCAGGATATATATGACCTCTGTATAAAATATGATCTTTCTCAAATGAAGCCCAATCATCCTGATACCAATAGAAAAAGTCACCATTACTCAGAAATGCTAAATCACCAATTCCGTTAATGACGCTACTAAAATCTTTAATCGTTTGAGTTTTTAAGTCGAATATCCACAATCCAGGAAGTTTATTACCATCCACAAGATAAAGACTATCATTATTAAAATATACATGAAAATGCATATAACTAACATCATAATTCGGATAATATTGCTTCACGTCATATTTAGGGAGATTAAGTTTAAAATCTGCAACTTTACTCTTATTAATTGTATCAAAAATACTTAATTTACTATTTACACCTATAATAAACAGCTTAGATGAGTCGGAAGACAAACACATATCAGATGGTTTTTCATCCAAAAAAATTGTTTTTTCTAATTTTTTATGCTCTAAATCATATATAAGTAATTTAGATTCATTCAAATTATTAGTATTATACATATAAACTTTGTTATTAATTCTATCATAAACTGTCCTATCAATTTGAGAACCAATGTCTAAATAATTACAATGTGAGGTTGTAAAATCAAGGATGTTACTGGTCATTTCTTTATTATTTATTTTATAGTGAACTTTAAAATAATATTTTGTATCAACATCTAATCCATCGATTACGAAATCATGCGCATTTTGTATGTCATCCCAGTTTGTTTTACTCCCTAATAGAGAACTTTTACCATATTCAATCATGCATTGATATTTATCAATACTGTCCCAACTTAATAGGAATTTATTTTTTGAAAGCTGGCTTTTTAAAAGGTTACGTGGAATTATTATATCATTGGGTCTTGT
>JAUZPS010000508.1 GCA_030705945.1 Bacillota bacterium | reverse complement strand
TAATGCTTAAAAAGCTATAAAGCTTTGAAAATAAATAATAAATTATGAATAGGAGAAACATTATGGCGAAAAAAGTGAAACAAATTGCAATTTACGGAAAAGGTGGAATAGGTAAATCGACAACAACCTCAAATATAAGTGCAGCTTTATCGACTGCGGGGTATAAGGTTATGCAGTTTGGTTGTGACCCCAAAAGCGACTCAACCAATACCCTAAGAGGCGGAAAGTACATACCGACTGTTTTGGACACTCTGAGAGAAAAAACCGTTGTCAAGGCTAATGAAGTAATATTTGAAGGATTTAATGGAATATATTGCGTTGAAGCAGGTGGACCGGCCCCCGGTGTTGGTTGCGCAGGGCGTGGAATTATAACAGCAGTACAGTTGTTTAAGCAGCAAAAGATATTTGAGGAGCTTGACCTTGACTATGTTATATATGACGTTTTAGGAGATGTTGTTTGCGGTGGATTTGCTGTTCCTATTCGTGAGGGAATTGCGGAACATGTATTTACTGTATCTTCTGCTGATTTTATGGCTATTTATGCAGCGAATAATCTCTTTAAGGGAATTCAAAAGTATTCAAATTCAGGTGGAGCACTTTTAGGAGGTGTTATTGCAAATTCTATTAACGCTCCTTATGCAAAGGAAATCATTGATGATTTTGTTAAGCAGACAAATACTCAAGTAGTTGAATATGTACCAAGGTCGGTAACCGTTACTCAAAGTGAGCTTCAGGGAAAGACAACCATAGAAGCTGCTCCGGATTCAAAACAGGCTGATGTATACAGAAGCCTTGCTAAAAAGATTGCAGAGCATGATAATTCAAAGGTTCCTACGCCTTTGGAAATATCTGAGCTCAGAGAGTGGGCTAAAAAGTGGGGTGATTACTTACTGGCGCTAGAGACTGGAGAAGTCAGAAGTGAAGCGGTAGGAATCTAAGCTGGTATATTTTAGACCGGGCATTGCCAAGTGATGGTGATGTCTGGTCTTTTAATATTTAAAAGGAGTAGAATTCAGATGGATCATAACAACATAATTGAATTTTTTAAAAATCTATTTATGCTGAAATATCTTCCACAAATAGGTAACGACGCCGGGTTTGGAATTATATTTGTCTTAGGGCTTTTGACATCCATTCATTGTCTTGGCATGTGCGGAGGAATTGCTATTTCCCAGACAATAAAAAGCTCTGATGGAGGAGATGCGGCTAATGCCAGACAAAAACGAAATGACCGGACGGATGATATTTCTGAGAAAACGGGGAAGCACTTTTGGATAATTCCGTCCGCATTATATAATTTAGGGAGAGTTATAGGCTATACGACTGTAGGTGGAATTATCGGCGGATTAGGAAAAGTTATTGGATTTACCGGGATATTAAAAGGATTAGTGCCGTTGGTTGGCGGAATCTTTATGGTCATTATGGGAATAAATTTGCTGAATATATTTCCATTCCTAAGGAAGTTCAATATAAGAATGCCGTATTTTATAGCAAGGAAGCTTACTGGAAGGCATAACCTGGGACCATTTGCTGTGGGAGTTCTTACAGCTTTGATGCCTTGTGGACCTTTGCAGATAGTGCAGCTTTACGCAATGGGAACCGGAAGCGTTATCAGTGGCGCATTGGCAATGCTTGTGTTTTCTTTGGGAACCTTACCGCTGCTATTTTTGTTTGGCGCTGTAAACTCACTGATAAACAAAAATCATACAAATGTAATTTTAAAATTTAGCGCGGCTATTGTTATTGTTTTGGGATTTGTGATGGTTGGAAGAGGACTTTCTCTTTCGGGTTATCCGGTAAATTTACCAATTCTGACAAGTAGCAATTCAGTAGTTGATGAAGGGTATGCAAAAATTGACGGAAATATTCAGACTGTCACTACTTCAATAAAATCAGGGAGCTTCCCGGAAATCACAGTGCAAAAAGGAATTCCTGTAAAATGGACAATTGAAGTCAGTGAAGAGGATTTAAACGGTTGTAATAGCGCAATAACCATACCGAAGCTTAAACTGGACGTTAAGTTTAATGTTGGAGACAATATTGTTGAGTTTACACCAGATGATAAAGCAGAAGAAATTCCGTACACCTGCTGGATGGGAATGATAAAGAGCAGGATAAATGTTGTTGATGATCTGGAACAAGTTGTAAGAAAATGACAATCAGATGCTTATATGCTGCCAGTTTCCATATTTGTAGCGAAGGTATATGACCAGGGATCTTACATATTGATCTATAGCAACTGCCACCCAGGCACCGGTCAAGCCCCAGGAAAAAATCTTTACAAAGACTGCTCCCAATATCATTCTGATTAACAAGGTTCCACATATGGTTGAGATAAGAGGCCATTTGGAGTCACCTGCACCTCTTAAGCTGCCGGTTAATATGAGTTGAGAACTTTGCGCCGGCATTATTACTGCTATAATTTTTAATACGGTATCCGCAAATACTATTACATACGGGTCATTGGTGTAGAGGGAAACAATGGGTTTTGAAAAAATAAATATTAAAATTGAAATGATAATAGATGCTGTAAATCCGATTTTTCGGATTTTTGAAGTATATTCTTCAGCCATTTCGTATTTACCGGCACCGAGGCTGCGGCCTACAAAAGAAGAAGAGGCTATTCCAAAAGGCTGGCTAATGTTATAGGTAAACCCAATTATGCTGATACCTATCTGGTGTGCTGCAAAAGGGATCGTTCCAAGTCCGGTCACAATCATGGTAAACACCAGAATACCTATACGCAGAACAAGTTGTTCTCCGACTGCGCCAAGACCAACTCTTAAAATTCGTTTCATCATATTGGTATTAATGTTTAATAATTCTCCGGGGGTTATTTTTAGCGTATGCCTTTGACCTAAAATAGTATAGATAGACATTATACAGGCCACTATTTTTGCTATGGTAGATGCAATGCCGGCGCCTTTTACTCCCATCCCGGGAATTTGCCACATACCGTAAATAAAAATATATCCCAAAGCTGCATTTACTATATTTGAGACAATATTAAAGCGCATAGAAGGTCTGCTGTAGCCTGCACCCCTTAGAAGCGCTGAAACAGCCGTAGGTATGGATTGAAATATAACTCCGACGGACATATACTTCATGTATAAATCAGCGTAATAAATGGTGTCAGCCTGTGCTCCCATGGCGCTTACAATGAAATGGGAAAAGAAAAAGCCTACAATACTCAAGGTTATACCGGAAATTATTGAAATAATCAGGGTTTGAGTTACTACTATTCTGGCGCTTTCATAATCTTTTGCACCCACAAACCTTGAAATCAGGGCAGTACTTCCGATATTCAAAGCTTGATACGCAGCTATGCATATAAATACCGGCTGGGTTGTTATACCTACTGCAGAAATAGCATATGCGCCCAGGTGACCAACCATTATCAGATTTACAATAGATACCATGGATATAAGAAACAGCTCAAGCATACAAGGCCATGTGAAAGCAATAATCTTCTTATGAATTTTGAAATTGCAATCCTCAAAAGTCTCATTCCCGGTCAAGCGTTCAGGCGCTTTATAGCTATCAATTTCTATTGTTAAATCACTATCGCTTACAACCGTTTCCATGTTATTAAATTCTATTGATGACACATTCAAGCGCTTACAGTCTTCTTTCTTCATTAAAAAACCTACTTTGATAAAAAAATAAGAAGCCAGATTGTTGTTTACAATTTGGCTTCCGGATTTCCAGTCAGCAAATATTATATTTGTTCAGT
>JAUZPS010000507.1 GCA_030705945.1 Bacillota bacterium | reverse complement strand
TGTTGGCGTTGCTGTTGGCGTTGCTGTATCTGTTGCTGTTGGTGTTTCTGTATCTGTTGCTGCTGGGGTTGTTGGGGTTGCTGTTGGCGTTGCTGTATCTGTTGCTGTTGGTGTTTCTGTATCTGTCGCTGCTGGGGTTGTTGGCGTTGCTGTATCTGTTGCTGCTGTTGCTGTTGCTGTTGCTGCTGCTGTTGCCGTTGCTGTTGCTGTTGCTGCTGTTGCTGCTGTTGCTGTTGGTGTTGCTGTTGGTGCTGCTGTTGCCGTTGCTGCTGCTGCTGTCGCCGTTGCTGCTGCTGTCGCCGTTGCTGTTGCCGTTGCCGTTGCGGTTGCTGTTGCTGTTGCTGTTGGTGCCGTTGCCGTTGCTGCTGCCGTTGCTGTTGCTGTTGCTGCTGCTGGTGTTACTGTTGCTGCTGGTGTTGCTGTTGCTGCGCTGGTTGGGGTTGCTGTATTTGCCGGTGTTGAAGTATTTGATGAAGGCACTGAGTTATTACCAGATGAAATAGATGGCGCCGGTGTAGCGGTCGCAGTCGCTGTTGGTGTTGCAGTTGCCGCTGCTGTGGCAGTCGGAGTTACTGTTGGAGTTGCTGTTGGCGTAGCTGCTGAAGTTGCTGTTGCCTCCGGTACTTTCGTTGGCCTTGGTGTAGGCGTAGCTTCTGTCAATATAGTCTTATCTATTTCCTTATTACCTATCTTAGCTTTAAGACCCTCTTCAACTATAACATTGGAAGGCATCTGCTCGATGGTAACTCCCTTTGAGTTTATTTCGGCTGTATGAATCTTTCCTTGCCCTTTAATTTCAACATCAGAATTTGCTGTCAACAACCCTATCTGAGAAGTTTTATCTACCTGAACCTTCGTTCCGGATGCTTCTTTAGCAATTTCCAATGAATTTACGGAACCACCTGCCACCTTAACATCAGTTTTTGTTTTAAGGCTTAATTCATCCACGGTTCCGCCAGCGACATTTATACTAGCGCCTTCAACAGTAGGTTGAACCTCTAAAGATCCTACAGATCCTTTAAGAACCTCAACTTTAGTTTTATCAGACGCAATGCTTACCTCTTTAAAATCTCCTGCAAACTGCACGGTTGAAGATGATTTATTAACATTAACCGTTACTTTGCCAAATCCATCTCCAGTCACATTCTTTTCTTCCAATTTTGAGCCAGATTTGACTACAACTTCTCCAATGCTAGTTTTTCCTGAAGCTTCAACTCTTACGTTGCCGTTTTTCTTCTCTACAACAGTAGCTCCGAGTTTTGAGTCTTTAACTATAACGCTGTTTGGACCTCCTCCTCTTATAAGGGTGCTGCCGGAAACCGATACATTATTTAAAGTTACTGTCCCATTTCCGATCCCTTCAGTCAAGTACAAGCTGCCCTTAATATCCAAATTAGTTAAACTTAAACCTGGAACGCTTATAGTAACATTTCCATCAACTGTTGTTTTTTTGCTTGTAGTACCGTAACTGCCAGGGCTATTGTATAAAGCGCCAATTACTCGATCCAACAAAACAATAGACTCTGCCCTTGAAATTGTCTTTAAAGGCTTTATTGTCTGGTCAGAATAGCCTTTTATATATCCGCTTTCAATTAAAGCTGTCATATATGCTTTAATTGAACTGCCTATCTGGCTTGAATCCTTAAAGCCCTTCAGCGCATCTGCATTTCCGTTTATAGACAAACCTAAAATTCTTGTAACAATTACCGCCATTTCCTGCCTGGTTATTTTGTTATCAGGCTTCATAGTTCCATCAGAATATCCTGTTATGTAACCTACTGACATAGCTTTTGCTATATCATCATAATATAAACTCTTCTTTGAAACATCTTTAAAGTTTATATCCGCCTTATCAGCCAACCCTAAAAATGAATTTACAAGGGTTATAAACTCCGCTCTTGTTATTGCCGCATCAGGTTTGAATTTATTGTCTTTCCCAGATATCAATCTGTTCGTGATACCTTTTGACGCCCAATTGCTAATCTGTTTTTCAGCCCAATGACCTTTTATGTCTGAAGGCTTAATTACCTGATTTTTATTGGTGACACTTGCGGCATTAGAAATAACTACATTACCAAATAACATTGATACTATCATTAATAAAACTAATAAGCTTGATAAAATAGATCTGAATCTTGCCATTGTAATCCCCTTTCTAAGTCGAAAATACATTATCATTAATGCATTTAATAATTAGTAATTCTTGCAAGCTTTTTTGAAACTAATTATATAAAAAGCACTATTAATCTTACATTTGACGGAGCAAAATAACGAACGCTTTAACGTTATTTTGTGATAGGCAAATGTAAAAGATTAATTGCTTTTTATATATAATACAAAACAGAACTTTATTTCTAACACTTCTTTCCAATAAATCAATTGAGCAATATAAACAATATAAACAACATAAACAGCTATCAATCTATAGATATAGAACTGTAAAACTAGTTTTATAAAGTGAGCTGAACAGTCGAAAAAGGGCTTTTCAAAGCAAACTTATATAAAACTTTACAGTTCGATATCTATATCAAGGAGATCTATTTCCATATACAACCATATTCTTCGCCTCCTTTGTATTCTTGAAATGACTTACTCGACAAGTATATTAAAATCATTTAATCATTTACATTTAGGTATATATTTTGCAACAAACATCTTACATCCATTTTTTATATTGCAAAATATATACCTTGATAGATAAGTTGAGAAAAGCTCAGCTTTGATAGTAAAATGCAGACGTATTAACTGCATTTTTAATGTAAAAGCTTTTTCGCAACTTATCTATCGCAAAATACCGTTATTAGCGTTCGTTATTTTGCTATGCTAAATGTAATACCAATAATGATTTTAATATAAAACACGTCAAAACATTAATGCTCGCTTTATATCGACGCAAATTTAAAACGCCTTAACGGCTTGGACTAATTTATACTCATGTCAATTGTTGGCATGAGATTTATATATTTTAATGTTTATGCATAAACTAGCGCTTTTTTACATAAAAATTTTCTAATTTTATTTATAATGTTAAAAGCGCTTACTTGAAAATCTGGTGTTAGTAAAACTTATAAAGATAAATTTTACTAAATGACGCAATTTTAGGTACTGCCTATCCTCATTAAATTTTATCATACAATCGTATTACTTAATATGCTTATTTTTCTTTAATTTCGTATATATGAGCCCTGATATTACTAAAGGAAACATAAGCAACCCACCAAGCAGCGCATAAGGAATATTACGTTCGTTTGCAAGAAGAAGCCCTAAATCATCTGAAAATGGGTTATCAGTAATCTGGTATGTCCAGGTTGAGGCGGGACCCTTAATTCTTGCTTTTATATAATCCAAATTTTCACGAGAGAAATCAATCTCTTTATAGGTTTTGGTTATTTCATTCTCAATCCTAGAATTTAATTCCTTATATGCTTCATTAACAATTTTCACATACTCCTCCAGAGGGTTTCTTCCGCCGATATTAACCAGATGTATACCTTCGCGTATATAATTAAGCTCAGCAAGATAATCAGCCCAGCATCGGTCAATATGATAAAGGGATAAATATCTTTGTATCTTTATCAAAACCTCCCCATCCAAATGCTTAAGAGCCGCTTTATATTCTTTTGGAGCCAATCTCGAGAAGGAATAATAATCCTCATTTCCTTTTAAAATATCCATTCTTCTGCTAAATATAATTTGTCTCTGAGCTTCCACAATGTTTGAATATCGCCATAAC
>JAUZPS010000506.1 GCA_030705945.1 Bacillota bacterium | reverse complement strand
CGGAATAAGTGAATTATTATATACTTCATACTGTTCTTTAACCATAGTCTGAATTCTAGCTGTAATATTTTTCAATTGCTCTTCAGGCGTCATCCCAGAGAAATCTCTGCTATTTATACCTGCTTGATACTGATCAATGAGGGATGCAACCCTTACCATAAAAAACTCGTCTAGGTTTGAACTTACAATGGATAAAAACTTCATTCTTTCAAGCGCCGGATTATGTTTTTGGTCACAGGCCTCTTCAAGAACTCGTCCGTTAAACTCCAGCCAGCTTAATTCACGGTTTAAAAACAAATTCTTTTCTAAAGCTTTGCTTGTATTCTTCTCTTTTGCCTTATATATTCGCTTTTCTATTGTTTTGCTGATATTCTTATTCTTTGATTTATTTGTATCTTTTTCCTGAGATTTCATCACTAAACACTCCTAAATCTTTTTTTGTATGATTATTGGCCTGACTCCCATTACATCCTCAAAAAAACCTGAAACTTGGAGAAAATTCCATTGTTCAAGCAAAATATCTTCTTTTGAAGTCACCTTAAAAATCAGCTCATTCTTATGGGTAGAAACCTCAAAGTCACTTATTTTTTGTTTATGTGAAACATCTAAGGCTTCCGCAAGCCTGAGAATAGCCGCAAGCTTTGAAACAGTTATTCTGTCTCTCTCATCCAATATTGAATATTTTTCATGGGAATGATCCGGCAAGTCCTGTTCGTGATACCGGACTATATTTGCGATAATATTCAATTCCCTTTCCGAAAAACCCATTATATCCTGATACTGAATTATATTGTATGAATGAATATCATGACTGTTATAATTTATATATTTTCCAACATCATGTAAGATCGCCGATACGCTGAAATAAAACCGTTCTCTTTGACCAAGGTTGTGGTACCGTCGTGTCTGATCAAAAATAGTAAGAGCGGTTTTTTCGATATACGCGCTGTGCTGTTCATCAATAAAATATTTTCTTCCGATATTCCATACAAGACTAATTATATCATCAATAATTTTCTTTTTTCTGGAAGTATCATACCATTGATCTGCAATATCTGCAAGAATTCCGTTTCTTAAGGATAAAAACGGAGCATAAATGCCATCTGAATTAGTCATGTGCAGAAAACTTCTGAAAAGCACAATAGAAGGCAGCAGTATTTCCGCTTGATTCTTCTGCAACTTGAATTTTTCCTGAATCTGCTCTGTTGTGAGATGATTGATTTTTTCAAAAAGCTTCTCAAATGTATCTCTGCTGATTGTTCTTATTCCGCCCAGTCTATCTTTGTCTTCTATGACATTTTCCATTTCGCATAATTTCAAAATTGTCTTGAGTTCTCCCCCAAGACCAATGAAATTATCTATCCTTGTGCCTTTAATGTTTGATTTTAAAAAGTCGATTTCACTTTTTATATACTCCTGTAAAATACTTGAGAAATGAAGCGTTCTCTTCTGTAAGTCGGCTAATATTTCTCTTAATCTCAAAGAGCCGATCTTAAGGTATTCAGTAAATTTTAACTTATTGTCTGAATATACAGATACCTCAACACCGCCTGATCTAATATCAACTATAAGGGAGCCTTTTTTATTCATGAACTTTGTATTTAATAGATAATCTCTCAGAGCTTTATACATAAAAAAACGTTCTTCAGCATTATTTATAACTTCTATATCTATTCCTGTTTTTAAACGCACTTGATCCAATATATAGTCCCTGTTTTTCGCTTCCCTTACGGCGCTGGTCCCAACGACTCTGAAATGCTTTATTCTGTAGTCCCTCATCAACTTTGTATAGCCCTTTATTATTTCGCAAAGCTCCATAATAGTTTCATTCTGGATTCTTTCATATACAAAGGAATCTCTTCCAAGGTTTGTATTTTTCTCAAGATCCTCAAGAATCTGGATTTCTCCATTTGGCTCTATTTGAGCAATAGACATACGTACAAGATTTGATCCCACATCCAACGCCGCAACAACTTCTCTCTTCTGATTCATACAACCCGCGCCTTTCAATTTTATTAAGGAATGTTAATGCGTAAGTTACCAATTCTATTAGTTTCCAGCAAAAGTCCAAAGATATCTTATTATATCTGATCTCTTATAGTAGATCTCTTTTAGTAAGATATATGCCTTTTAAAGCTCTTCAAAAACTCTTTTTCCGTACTCTTAAACGCCTTATTTGTCCTTACGTCCAGATCATAAAAAGAACAAGTCAAGTAAATATAATAAATATTCGGCAAATTTACCGTCATACTTAAAGGTTTTATATCTCGGATCCCCATTTCCCTTGATGCCAAATTCTACCTGGCTGAGCGTCAGTATCGCAAGAAACATTAATGTTAAAAACAGTATAAATATATAAGGGTGTTTCAAAAAATTCCTTGTTCAAGTTTATATGGCGAAAACCCATTATATCAAGTTTTTGAAACGACCAGTTGCTAAGTTTTTTGATACTACCTAAATGATTTCTCTATAATCACTCCAGTTCCTTAAAACTGTCGGTCATGCTCATAAACTCTTTTTCAGATTTAATATACTTGCTTTCAGTTGTCCACGCAATAATTTGATAAAAATTTTCTTCAGTTTCTAGCGCAGTTATAAGATACTTAAACTTTTTACCGCTTTGCTCCATATTTGCTTTAAATTGTTCAGCCTTATACCCTTCTTTTGTGGTAATGGCTTTTAACCCATCATCAATACTTGCGTTTTTTTCCATATTTTTTTCTTTAACCGCTTTATAATAATCTTCTAGCGCAACCGTTTCACCGATCTCTTTCTTATCTTCACAAATAATAAGAAAGCCTTTGTCTTCATGTTTGCTTGAAATTTTAAGGCTTGCATCCTCGTTAGTGATAGTATCGTTTTTTTGCCACTCACTAGTCGCAGTAATCTGAAACTTTCTGCTTTCATCTTCATTCTTATTGCCTGTAATCACAATTTTCTCTAGACTTGAATCATTATTAAGAATACCGCCAACATACCCAATAGCGAAAACAGATATTGCTCCAATAAAGCATATTAATGCAAGCGCTAATATAATTGGGAAAATTCTAACTTTTCTCTTACTAAGCTCATAATTTACATATTTATTTATTAATTCTTCATCAGATTCCGTATAATTGTTCTTTCGAAACTTCTCATAATCAATATCAAATTCATCAAAAATTGAACTTTTTTCAAATGAATATCTGTTACCGTCATAACTTGGATCTAAATTATCACCTTTATTATCATCTTTGTTATTATCACCTTTGTTATTAACACTGTCATTTTCTTCAGAAAAATTATCATTTTGCATAAATTTATTTAGGCGTATTAAACCCATATCCTCCTTTATAATAAGTGGCTGTATTAAAATCAACATTAATCTTACATTTAGCAGAGCAAAATAACAAAGAGTTTTAAGGGTATTTTGCGATAGCTAAATATAAAAGCTTAATTGATTTTAATCTATATAAAAAGCACTATTAATCTTACATTTGACGGAGCAAAATAACGAACGCTTTAACGTTATTTTGTGATAGGCAAATGTAAAAGATTAATTGCTTTTTATCTATATATAAGCTGCGAAAAAAATTTCACATTAAAAATGCAGTTAATACATCTGAATTTTACTATAATAGATGAACTTTTCTCAACGTATTTCTTCTGGAATATATTTTTCAATATAAAAAATTGATGTAAATTGTTTATTGCTAAAAATATATAAATCGTTGATATTATAACAAAATTAGACT
>JAUZPS010000505.1 GCA_030705945.1 Bacillota bacterium | reverse complement strand
ATTCCATTGGTAACGATCGTATCATGCTCTGATGCTGAAGCGACCACAATACCGCCTGGACACATGCAAAAGGAATATACGGTACGACCGTTGGTTTTGTAAAACAATTGATAATCTGCAGGTCCGAGTCTAGGGGCAATACTTGCGCTGCCATACTGAGCCAAGTTTATAATTTCCTGAGGATGTTCGATCCGGACTCCAATTGAAAAAGGCTTCTGCTCAAACTGAATACCTTTTTGCAGCATCATTTCAAATGTATCCCGAGCGCTGTGTCCAATTGCAATAATTAGTATGTTTGTATCAATTATGTCCCGATCGTTAATCTCAATGCCGGAAATCGTGTTATTATTAAAATTAAGCCCGGTGAGTTTGGAATTGAAAAAGACTTCACCGCCAAGTTCTTCAATTTTTCTACGTATATTAACTACAACATTTTTTAGTATGTCAGTGCCTATATGAGGTTTGTTTTTGTATAAGATCTCTTCAGGAGCCCCATGCTTATATAATTCTTCTAAAACTTTTTCACACCTTGCGTCATTGATTCGCGTTGTAAGCTTACCGTCGGAGAAAGTTCCCGCTCCGCCTTCGCCAAACTGAACATTAGTTTCAGTGTTCAGAAGGTTATCTTTCCAGAACGTATTAACCATCTGAGTACGCTTTTCCATACTTTCACCGCGTTCAATCACTATGGGTTTGTAGCCATTCTGCGCAAGGACCAGAGCCGCAAACATGCCTGAAGGCCCAAAGCCCACAACTACAGGCCTTCCAACTATATTTTTATCGCCAGGATTAAGAGAAATGCAAGTAGTCTCCTCAAGGAGCCTGATATCACTATTGACAGGAATTTTATATTTTGAATTTATTTCAACCATCACGGAATAAACCAGAGAAATATTGGGTTTTCTGCGGGCATCAATTGATTCTTTTACTATTTTAAAGCCATTTATTGAATTTGAGCTAACGTTTAATTTTTTTGCAGATTTATATTTTAAAGAGTTCAAGTCATCATCCACAGAAGCTCTTATATTGTTAATGATTAATTTCATAAAGTCTCCTTAGATTTCATCCACCTTAACCTCAATCTCATAATTGTCGCCAGGCCGGATGTTAACAGGCAGGCTCAGGTTTAAAGGCAGCTTGTATGAGCCAACAGGAGTATTTGCAAGACCTGCAACATTTATACTGGGTTTTAAATTATTGATATTAATGTTTTCAAGATCAGATTTTTTTCCTTTCACACTGATTGTTATATTTTGTGTAACTATGGAGTATTTCAACGGAACACTGATATTCGGATAAATTACAGTTATATCATCGCTTGAAATGGTAAAGTCTTTTCTAGCTTCTTTTTCAATCATTACGTGTATACTGACATCATTAGCGCTGTTAACAACGCTTATGCCTTTTGGAAGTATCAGACTGCTCTTTAAGTTGATACTTGAAGTTAAGTTGTTGATGTTGACGGGCTGAGCCTTTATCTCATCAAGATCCGATAGAATATCAGGCGGTCCCACAACATTTATTCTGTCAGGAACAGCTTTAAAATCTGAATTGATGTATTCTCTAGCAGGTATGCCTCTGACATCAGGAATTATCTTGACCTCTTTGGCAACATCCAATTTTATTTTTACTTTTACGCTCTTATTAAGTTGGTTGCTGATGTCTTCATTCTTATCGTTGTAGAATCTGCATTCCTTTTCGATAGTAAGGTTTTTATCCAGATCAGTTATATCAACATCTGCTTTAACGGATGAAATGGACTTTATTATGGAGTCATAACCCTCTATAGGTATTGTGTCAGGTATAATTGTCTGATTGATTACATGATAATTATTTTTGATTATACCTTTCATATTAACATCGACTTTAAAAGAGTTCTGGGTGATTTTTTCCAGATCCAGTTTGATTGTCCGTGGTTCAATGCTTTCAATGCTTATCTCAGCATCGTTTCCGATAACCTTTATGGGCAACTCATTTTCTGTAATGGATTTTATTTCCGATAAATCTATGGTAGCTTTAAAATCATCGCGCCTCATGGAATTAAGCCTATCCCGCCTGCCTTTGGTTGTAAGAAGAATATTTGGAAAAGCGTTGTCCTTCAAGCCGATTTTCTTATCAGCTAAAGAGTTCTTGCTCATAACCTCTAAAGGCACACTGATACTAGTGGTGTCAATAGGGTTTGAGTTTCTGTCAACAACATTGTACCACATGACAACAGCAAATATTATTGAAATTATTTTAATAGTAAGGTCTTTCTTTAAAAGCTCGTTCACTTACTTTTCACCTTCCATAAATTAAGCTTTTTATTAGTTGTTATATTATCCAATAAATTTTTATTTAATGCTTTTCTTAAGGTATCAGGAGTAAGATTCCTTGTAAGCCCTCCGTTTAAAGCAAAGGACACCTTTCCGGTTTCTTCGGATACCACAACCGATATAGAATCGGAAACTTCAGTAATTCCCAGAGCCGCTCTATGTCTTGTGCCTAGTTCTTTACTGAGATTGGGGTTATCTGTCAACGGTAAAAAGCATGCAGCGGACTTTATCTTGTTTTCGCGTATAACCAAGGCTCCGTCGTGAAGAGGAGTATTTGGCGTAAAAACATTGATCAGAAGCTCTGATGAAATGTTTGAATTAAGCTGGATGCCTGAGTTTATTATTTCCCCAATTTTGGTATCTCTTTCAATAACTATAAGAGCGCCGGTTTGGGTTTTGGAAAGCTCGATAACGGCCTTAATAATTTCTTCAATCATTGCTGTTGTCTGAATCCTTATGCTGCTCTCTTCAAAATTGAATATGTCGCTGAATTTGCTTCTTCCGATCTGTTCCAAACCACGCCTCAATTCAGGCTGAAACAGAACGACCACAGCGATGGCGGTAATCTGTATGGCGCTTGTCAGGATATAATTAACCGTATTTAACTTTAATATTTTGCTCAGATAAGAAACGACGGTAATAAAAAGAAGCCCCTTTATCAATTGCCACGCGCGGGTTTCTTTTACAAGCAAAATAATTCTGTAAATAACATATGCTACTATTCCAATATCAACTATTGCCCTTATAACATCTAAAGGGCTCTCAAAACCAATATAATTTACAATGTTGTTAAAAAAACTATGGATGTCAAAATTAAAGAGACCTGGCAAAAGCTTCACATCCTTATTCCAATATAAAGAATTTTATCTCTTTAGATTATACAGTTTTTTTGATTAATTTGTAAGATTATTTTTAGTAGCAATACAAATTTTATATTTCTGTAACATTTTTGAAATATAACTCTATACATTTCCTAAAAAAATATATTTAAGATATTCGGAAGCTTTTTGTTTTGCGCGTTGCAGGGTCTCTACAGGAGTGGGTGGAATATCTGACATTTTATAATTTGGAAAAAAGCGGGATAAGTGAAGTGGTATATCGGGTGATATTGAGGAAAGCCATGACGCTAATTTCTCAATTTCCTCAATTGAATCATTCAAACCGGGAATAATCAGGGTTGTAATCTCTACATGGCAGTTTTTGGCTGCTATTTCTACAGTTTCTTTCACATTGTCCATGTTACCGCTGCAGATCTGATTGTAAAATTTGGAGGTGAAGGCTTTAACATCAATATTCATGGCGTCGATGTAAGGAATAATATCAAGTAAGGGCTGATGACTTATGAACCCGTTGGTAACGAGAACATTCATAAGGTTTTCTTCCTTTGCCAAAACACAGGTATCATAAACAAATTCATACCATATT
>JAUZPS010000504.1 GCA_030705945.1 Bacillota bacterium | reverse complement strand
TTACTTGACTTTAATGGAAACTATGACTTATTTATTGATTACAAAACCAAACTCAAAAAATCAAACGCCGATAATACCCAGGAGGTTAATGTTTCGAAGGCAAAATTGGACTATAGGGCTGAAAAAGAGGAGAAGGCAAGAATCAGAAAGCTTGAGAAGCAATATGCTGAGGTTGAGAATAAAATTTCTGAGACCGAGAATAGGCTCAAGGAAATAGACGTGGAAATGTGTGATATGAGCATCGCTTCAGACCATACAAAGCTTTCGGAGCTCCTTAATGAGCAGACAAGTCTAAATAAGCTGCTAGAGGAGCTTTATATTCAGTGGGAAAGTATCTCTAGCGAATTGGGAGTTTAATGAGACTTTAATTTTAGTGTGTAAATTCTAAATCATATCATACTGTATAAGTTGCGAAAAAGATTTTACATTTAAATTGCAGTTAATATGTCTGCATTTTACTATCAAAACTTATTTATCGTTAACTGTCAATTATATCTTAACATTCATAGGTATTTATATTTCAATATAAAAAATGGATGTAAAATGTCTATTGCAAAATATATAGTTAGCTATATTTATTTTAACAAACAAAAGTCCTAAATAAAAAATATGGCAGGTATTGACTATTGTCAACCCTGCCATTATATGATTATTAATATCAACTATACATTATTTATAAATAATTAATATGATTGGTTAAAGTATTTAGCTATAACCACAACGTCTGCCATGTTTACAACACCATCGCCGTTTACATCAGCTTTAGCATTGAATCCAGTATCTCCCTGTTTCTTATTGAAGGAATTAGCAACAGCAACAACGTCAGCCATATTTATAACTCTATCTGCATTTACGTCAGCTTTCTGTATTTCACTAGGAGTAGATGAAGGAGTGCTGCCGTCGCCAACTTTTTCATCTGGGAATAATGTATACATAGCTCCCATAGCCATAGCTATGTCAACCTGATGCCAGTATCTGTGATATGTAAATTTAGGGCCAACACCTGCTTTGTATGAATTGTAGAGGTTATCCCAGTTAGGATCCTGTTTGTATGCTGGACGCATATCTATGAACTTCATACCGTTCTGGAGTGTTGCGCCTTGACCGTTTGTACCTGTCCAACCTGATGGAATGTATACAGTTTGATCAAAGAAACGTGAGTAGTCGCCTCTCTGTTCTTCTATTGTATAACCCTTTGAGTCCTGGCAACCTAAGATTACGCAGTCAAGTAATTTCTTAGCTACATCATGAGCTTTTTGATCAAATGTAGCATATTTCTTAGTACCTGCAGCATAGTATAATAACAAGTTAGCTGTTGAAGCTGCAATACCTATATCTGAACCATAGTTGTCGATTGTAGCGTGTAAGCCTGAATTTCCAGTATATGTTCCATTCCAAGTATCTGGTTGACCAGACCATGAAATATCTGAAGGAATTAAGAAGTCTCCTTTTCCATTAACTGTGATATTTGGCAATACCCAAGCTACCCATTTCTTTAATATCTTGTAAGCCTTTTCATCGCCTGTTTCATAGTAGTATTCTGCCAAACGCTGTACGCCCCAAGCCTGGAATCCGTACCATCTGTTACTTGGCGGATCGTGCCATACAGGCTGCCAGTCATAAGCCATTCCATGGAATGTTGATATTCCAGCTGGATATGGATTATACTTGTCGTCGATTGAGTTGTTACATCCACCAGCTAAAGCTCCTTCTGATGATTGTAACCACTGCAGAAAATCTAACTGTGTAGTTAAACTCTTACCCCAGTCTGAAGCTCCGCCTGAAGACTTAGGCTTGAGTTCTTCAATATTTGACAAAGCATATGCGCACAATGGGTTCTGATAACCTTGATGGCTGGCGCTGCTTCCTTCTTTCCATGCCCATCCTTCATTAGCAACAGGAGCTCCCCATGCGCAGTACCATGAAATCAAGTAGTGCATTGAATTTGTACCATCGCCGGCAGTTCCATTAAGAGTAGCGGTGCCGATTGGTTTCATGTATTTATCATACATACAGTACCTTAGGTAGTCACCTAACTTAGCTGCTCTTGCATTCTGAGTGCTGACTGAGCTTTGCTTTCCTTGAGCCTTTGCGTATTTATTTGCCTCATAAGCTGATTGAACAGCTCTAGCATCAGCGTCGGAAGCAACTGAGTAACGCCATTGTTTGGAGTATGAACTCTGATCTACGAACAGTGATCCGAAACCACCTTTTGAAGGATTACCCCATTTAAATGTTTCCCAGCATGGGAATGGTACAGTTTCCCAACATGATTCCTGCTCACCTCTTTGGTAAGTGTTTATCTGTGAAACTCTGCTTGTTCCATCTCCATGGTTACCATATTTATACCAGTTGTCTATGTCCATTATCCAGTGCATCAAATACATGCTGTCTTTACCATATGCTGATTTTAGCTGAGCATTAATTCCGTCCTTACCAGTCGGAACATTGGTGTTCAATGCTCCTGGATAGTTATCAGGCAATGCGCCTCCCGGAACGAATGATGCGCACTTGCTAGGATCATATGAACTTAAGTTAGGTTGGTCCGCATCTGAAGGAATATAATATTTTTCAATCTGATCCCATGCTTTGTTGTATTGTGTCCAGTCACCTGTTATATTACCGTACATAGCTTCAACCCACGTATAATAACTCATAGTTTCTGATGAGTTTTCATGTCCGTAGTCAGGAGCTTCAACCATCATAGTTTCGATTGAGTGATATGGGAGACCTTCCTGGCTCATGTATCCAGTTGATGGATCATTAAGCTTGGTATGCAAATCAATAAATGCATCCTTATATGAAGATCCTTCTGTTGGAGCAGCTGCAAATGAAGTTGAGCCTAAGCCTGCAGTTGCCAAAGTGCTTACTGTCATGAATGTACATAACGTAACTGATACGTACTTCTTTGTCTTTTTTAACACTTGTACTTCCCTCCTAATTAATAAAATTTACCGACTTGTGTCTAATAGTTAAACCTTTTTGTATGTAAGGTTGTCCCTCCTTTCTTATGAAATGAATATTAAAGCAACCTCAGATTAACCATTCTTTCTGAGTTAATAAGGTTACATTCGCTAGAATAATATTATGTGAGAATAAGAATATTACCATTTTTACTATGTATAGATTGATACTATTACAATTAATAATATATCCTTATTCAATTATAAGATAATATTTTTGTATCCAAAATAGACTATTTTGTTTTAAATTGTATTATGTTGCTGTGTATTTTTATGAAAACAGCAATATAAAAGATGAATAGAATTTGAAGAATATAGAAGAATATATGAGATATCCGGCGAAAAAGAGCTAATGAACATTACGTGAATAAACTTGATTTTATTGCATATTAATGTTCTTTTATGCTATATGTTATTTGACCAAATTTCTCACCTGATAAATTTTCATACTGGCAGGTTTTCAAGAAAGCGCTTTTTAACATTATTATAGAGATTAGAAATTGATTAGGGCGTTTCAAAAAATTCCTTGTTCAAGTTTATATGACGAAAACCCATTATATCAAGTTTTTGAAACGCCCAGTTGCTTAGTTTTTTTGATACTGTCTAAGCTGAAAGCGCAGAGGACTATAGAAGTGTTCTCCAAGCAATATTAATTATTTGCATAGTATAATTTTATTCCTTCATTAACAGCATACGCGATTTTATCCTGATACTCTTTTGACTGTAGTTTTTTCTCTTCTTCAGCATTAGACAGAAATCCACATTCTACTATGACTGATGTTGTCTTACAATCTT
>JAUZPS010000503.1 GCA_030705945.1 Bacillota bacterium | reverse complement strand
TAATTTTTAATTCCCAGCATTAATCACAAAACAATATTTCTATAGAATAATATCATAATATATGTTAAATTTTTGGTTAAACCCTTTTATGATTAGCGAGGTTAAATGAAATGGATCAAATATTTAATACTATAAAATCAGCCTTTGGGCAAATGAATTTGCCTCTAATGTATACCCTTAAATCAATTGGTATAATATTACTAGCAGTTCTGGTAGTTAAGATAGGCAGTTTTGTTATAAGAAAAACCTTTGATAAGCAAAAGTCCTTTAAATACAGCAAAAATATTAAACGTCTGGATACCCTGTCAACTCTTATAAGAAGCATATTTAAGTATGCTGTTTACACAATAGCCTGCATTTCTATTTTGGCGGACGTGCTTGATATAAAATCAGTTTTGGCTGCTGCTGGAATAGGAGGCGTGGCGCTAGGTTTTGGCGCTCAGAGCCTTATTAAGGATATAATTTCCGGGTTTTTTATTGTGTTTGAAGATCAGTTTGAAGTTGGTGATATAATAACAATTGATAATCTTAATGGTTCTGTTGAGCAAATCGAACTTAGGGTTACGCGTATAAGAAATCCTAATGGAGATCTATATATTGTTCCAAATGGCGAGATAAAAAAAATAATCAATCATACACGTGGAAATAAAGCAGCAATTGTTGATATACCTGTTGGTTATGACGCAGACCTTGAGAAAGTCATTGAGATTGTTAGCAAAGTATGTGAGAAGGTTTCAGGTGAATTCGATGTTATTGTTGAAAATCCAAAAATACTAGGTATAACTGAATTCAATAAAGATAACATGAACCTGAGAGTAATAGCTAAGACATTGCCAAATGAGCAGTATGAGGTTGAACGTAGAATAAGAAAACTTATAAAAGATGAATCCTTTAACGCAAAAGTCGAGTTTTACAGGCAACGGTTAGTAGAACCCAGATAAATATCTGGTAAGTTTCTAAGCTTATTCATAATGTTGCAAGTTACAATTATTTTGGAGGAAATAAAAATGCCTATAAAATTTAACGTCGGTGATGTCGTTGAAATGAAGAAAGAACATCCTTGCGGAAATAAACAGTGGGAAGTAATGCGTACTGGAGCAGATTTCAGAATAAAGTGTCTGGGATGTTCTCACCAAGTTATGATACCACGAGTTAAATTTGAAAAGAGTGTAAAGAAAATTATAAAATCTATGTCTGATGAGTGATTAATATTAGTATAGGAGCACTACTTGTGGTTGTTTGTAAACACTCTGGAATAGCGACTTTATGGCATTTCCATGCAATGTTAAAAATAAAGCTTCCGTTACTTTGTTTTTGAATGAATTATTTCATCCTTTTTACTAAATAATAATAAATAAAAGGATGATGTTATGTTTAGTGAAAAAGGTAATAATGGATTTGTTAGAACAATGCTCGTTATTTTAATTGCAACAGTTGTTCTTGGCGCAATTACTTATGTTTTTATCTCCAAAAACAGTAGAAAACCTTCTCCTCAATCTAATAATCCTCAGCTTCAAAATAATGTCGGTATTCCTAATCCCCAGCAAATCAGTGTTGATTTACCGTCAGGCATGTCGACCACCGAAGCTGTTGCTAAGTCGTCTATTCCGGGTGTTGTTGGAATTTCGGTATTAAAAGTAGAAAGCGGCGCAATATTTGACAGAAACACTGCTGAAAAGTGGGGAGTTGGCTCCGGCATAGTCGCAAACTCAAATGGTTATATAATTACAAACAACCATGTGGCTGGAGGAAAATCTAAAAGAATTATAGTATCGCTTTCAGATGGCAGAAATATTGACGGAACCACGCTCTGGTCTGATCCTATAATGGATCTGGCAGTTGTAAAAGTTAATCTTACCGGACTTCCTACAATTCCTCTAGGAGACGCAAATTCCGTACGAGTAGGCCAACCCGCTATAGCTATCGGCAACCCGTTTGGTCTTGAACTACAAAGGACTGTCACATCCGGCATAATAAGCGCAGTTAACAGAACAATAAAAATCGACACGGATCAGGGTCCAAATTATATGGAAGACTTATTGCAGACTGACGCAAGCATTAATCCCGGAAACAGCGGTGGGCCCCTCCTAAACTCAAAAGGCGAAGTAATAGGTATAAACACCATTAAGGTCACCAGCGCTGAAGCCATCGGCTTCGCAATACCAATAAACGCCGTAGTTCCAGTATTAAATAAGATCATAGAAAAGGGAGACTTTAAAGAGCCCTATATGGGAGTTTTTGCATATGATAAGGAGGTTATACCTTATTTAAATAATAAAATAAAACTCGATAATGGCATCTATATTGCAACAGTCGACCAAACTGGCCCAGCTTATAAATCAGGCATTAAACAAGGTTGTATTATTAAGCAGGTAGATGGTATTAAAATTAATACTATGATGCAGTTAAGGCAATATATCTATACAAAAAATCCTGGTGATGTGGTTAATGTAACACATCTCTCAAATGGTAAAACAATGACTATTCCTATTAAGCTTTCTGTAAAAGGAAAACCTGAATCTTTAACGAGATAAATGAATGTTTTATTCACAATTAATTAACAAAATATCTATATTGATGCAATAAATTATTGATACAATAAATTTAAAGTAAGATTCATATAAAGATAACTTAGGGAGTTTCAAAAAATTCCTTGTTCAAGTTTTGTATGATAAAACCCATTATATCAAGTTTTTGAAACTCCCAGTTGACCAGTTTATTTTTCGATACTACCTTATGAATCAAGGCATATATTTTGCAATATAAAAAATGGATGTAAAATGTTTATTGCAAAATATAGAAAAAAGGGGGCTTAGAATGAATAAAGAAAATGTAAAAAAGGAAGTATTTGAATGGACTAAATACTTAATGGTTTCTGTAGTGTTATCCCTGATAGTTGTAAATTTTGTAGCTCAATCCACCAAGGTTTACAGCGTTTCAATGCAGCCGACCATCTATGAGGGTAACAGAATACTTATTGAGAAGATATCTCAGAAAATGAATCTCTTAAAACGAGGAGAGATAATTGCTTTTAAAGCTCCAACACAGGATGAGAATTTTATAAAAAGAATTATCGGACTACCTGGCGACAAGGTTGTTATAAAGGATGGAAAGGTTTTTGTAAATGATAAGGAACTACATGAACCGTACTTAAAAGATGGGACTACCAATGGAAGTATAAACCTTGTGGTGCCCTCCGGAAAGTTATTTGTGATGGGTGATAACAGACTAAACAGTTATGATAGCAGAGCATTTGGATGTATTGATCTAAACAGCGTTGTTGGAAGGGCTCTCTTTCAATATTACCCACTTGATAAAATCAGCTCTTTAAATCAGAAGGACCCTATAAAATAGGGTCCTTCTTTTCTTATAAAAAGGCTAGTTCATCTCTTCTACCTATTAGCATTTGAGGCTTAGTTGGGTCTTTTTTTATCAAAAAGCTATTTCCCAAGTCAGATTAAAATAAAAAAAGCTTCTATGAACATTTATTGCCCTAAAAATTTTTAGTAAGTATTATAAATTTATCTATTTTGGTAAAACTTATAAAAGTAAGTTAAAATTCAAATATTTCTAATAATTTTCATCAAAAATACTTATTTTATAATAAACTTATATACTAAAGTATTTTTAACCATTATGAGGATTAATTGATTGTAAATTAGGTATATAAAAAGCACTATTAATCTTACATTTGACGGAGCAAAATAACGAACGCTTTAACGTTATTTTGCGATAGGCAAATGTAAAAGATTAATTGCTTTTTA
>JAUZPS010000502.1 GCA_030705945.1 Bacillota bacterium | reverse complement strand
TGTTGAAAAAATAAACTTTCGCTAAGTTTTCGCTTTCATGTTCACTTAACTCGTGAACATACGCTCAAAAGCGAAAGTAATATTTCAATCATTTCTTAACTCATGAACATACCCTCAAATGCGGAAGTAATTTTTCAATCATTTCTTAACTTTTGGATCAA
Source organism: Bacillota bacterium (assembly GCA_030705945.1). GTDB lineage: Bacteria > Bacillota > Clostridia > Acetivibrionales > DSM-2933 > Pseudobacteroides. Next base: position 3,605 of record JAUZPS010000502.1, on the reverse strand, counting down.
CTTAATTGGACTTGCCACATTTTCCAATTTATATTTTACCTTTAAATTATTATTTATAATTTCTACTTTACTGCTTGTTTCGACTGCTTTTTCAATAAATTCCTCAGGAGTGATAGTTGGTTTAACCTGGCAAGTTAAAGCATATAGACCTGCTGCATAAAACAAGTAAAAGTTCCAGTCATTATTAGTGTAAAAGGCATAATCCTTTATCCCAGTAGGGCTAGCAACGCAACGGGAATCTGAAGGAACAAACAACATATTTGGAGAAGTCTTATATCTTCCATATTCATAAAAACTGATTGCCCATGATTTACCTGGCAAGTAGGAGGATGGCGTATCAGGGTCTGTCAAGGCATCTCTTCCTAGTCCTTTAAAACATATTTCAGTGTTGTAAAGCTTATCAGATATTGTGGATATGACAAATATATCCCTGTCCGTGGCTTTTTTCATTGATGCAATAATATTTGTGTAAGGCTCATCATTTTTATTATCCTCAATTATTTTCTCCTGAATGCATATGGCCCTTATCTTTTGACCTTTAGGCAGATTTTCATTGAATTTGACAATCCAATCTATAGCATCTTTAGTTGAATAGGAATTGCTTCCTTCACCTCCAGACTTAATTGCTACATAATATAAACCAACTCCTGGTGAAACACCTGTACTATTTCCTGCAAGTATGGAAGCAGCAGCGGTTCCCTCCGGTGATGCATTGCTGCTTGCAAAGCCAAGTTCTTTGTATAATTTCAACTGTTTTTTATACTCCACATGTTCTACTAAAATGGGTGGACCTATTATTGCAACATTCACACCCCTGCCATCAATGCCGTCATTATGTAATTTATTTATTCCCAGTCCGGGATTTTTTCCATATTCAATTACTTTTTTAGGGCTAAAATTTTCAGGAAGAATAAAAGGCCATTTGGTTTTAGTATCAAAATCAGAGTGGATTAGTTGATCAAATTTATTATTAAGATCCAACGCAGTTAGATCATAGCTTCTGAGATCAACTTGAAAAATATCATTTGAATATTTGTCGTAATCCGGAAGGGATGATAATTTACCCCTATCCATATTAAATGGCTTTGGGTGGGCGTATATATTTTTATTATTTTCTTCAACATTGTCTTTATTAAATAATGAACATCCAGCAACCATTAAAAATGCTGAAAATATCAATAAAAGTAATAATAATTTTCTTGCCATCGGCGCCTCCATGAAACATGCCTTGTATATAATTGTAAAAAGCGATGATCTCCTTTTTGTGATTGCATACTTTATTTATATTTAACTTTTTATAAATCCTTTTTATTTCTCTTTCTCAATATACTCTTTTAAGTAGACTATGGCTTTAGTCCTATCACTAATGCCGATTTTGCTGTAGATAGCGCTGATATAATTTTTTGCAGTACCCTCTGATAAGTGCAATGAAGCAGCAATTTGTCTGTTATTAAGACCTTTAATCAGAAGACTGATTATTGCCTTTTCCCGTTCTGAAAATGTATTATACAAATCACCAAAATCCAATTTTGAATCGAAAAAAACCGTAAGTCTCGCAGCAATTTTTGCAGCTATCTTAGCTGGCATCATAAGATTTCCATTGATACTGTCACGGACAGCATTTATAAGCTTATCACCCGGAATATCTTTTAATATATATCCACTTGCGCCATTTGAAAGTGCCTGAATAATATATTCGTCATCATCAAAGGTTGTAAGAATCAGAACTACAGTATCTGGAAGCTCCCTTTTTATAAGTTTTGTGCTTTCTACCCCATCCATAAAAGGCATCCTGATATCCATAAGCACAACATCAGGTCGGATTGTTTTCGTTTTTTCATAGGCCTGTATACCGTTTTCAGCCATATCTACAACTTCAATATCATCTTCCAGATCTAATATGGTTTTAAGTCCATCACGCATTAAAGTCTGATCATCAGCTATCAAAACTCTGATTTGATTCACAAACATCCCCCTTCCTAAGGAATGCCTTAGAAATAACTTCGTATTCTCAAGGACAAAATCCGATGCTTTAACGGGGTCTTGTACGATGAGAATCGGATGTTATTTTTTAGCCATTACTAACTGGTATTTCCAAGGTCAAGCAGCAACCCTGTCTATTTTTGGAGTAAATACTCAAAGTTCCGCCAGATTGTTTTACTCTCTCTTTCATAGTAGATAAACCATATCCCAGATTTATTTTATCAAAACCTATTCCATTATCCTCTAATGAAAATATGATTTTATTGTCTTTACAGCATAAGGAACAAATAAAATGTGTGCTTCGCCCGTGACGTATTCCATTTGTAAGTCCCTCCTGAAGGGCTTTATACAGAATTTTACCAGTGTCTTTAGATAAATAAGGCAGAGGTGAGAACAGGCATTTAACAGAGACATCCGTATGTTTTTCGGTTTCCTGAACAAGTAGATAAAGAGAAGGAATAATACTTAAGATATCATTTCCTTCTTTAAGTGTGTGTACAGAGTTTCTTATGTTATTCAATCCTTTTCTGACCTGTTCCTGAGCTAGATTAAATTTATCAATAGCTTTTTCGTAATTTTTATTTAACAAACGTTTACCAGCTTCTATCTCAATTAAAACTGTTGTTAGTGTATGACCAACAGTATCATGTATTTCGCTGGCAATCCGGTTCCTTTCTTTTAAAGCAGTTACTTCCTCAAGAGCTTCCATGGTTTCGCAATATTTCCTGTTTATTTCCTCAAGTTCATGGGTCTTTGCTACCAATTCATCAGCAGTTTTTTTTAATAATAGTTTTGATTTATATTGATAACTTATTAAATAAATTGTGCCTAATACAAATATAAAATAAAAAGTTTTGTTAACGTAAATAGGTAATAAGTATTCGAAATCGAAGTAATTATTTTTAATGTATTTAAAATAATCAATAAAAATATACGCCAGGTAACTAAGCGCGCCAATAAGGATACTAAAGCCTGAAAAGTACTGTATTACCATTTCAATTGCAAGTATATAGAAAAGCATATAAGATATATTATATTCATCCAGAAAAACAATAAAAGATATACAAGCAACATCAAATAAAAAGGATGGAATCAACACATACCTTTTATTCCACAAATTTGTAATTATTCTACGAGCTAAAAAAGAAATAAATAAAGCCAAAACCAAACCTGAAACAAGTAACCTGTGATAGTATGTATTGGCAATTGCTAATGTGGATGTAGACATTAATGATAAAAGAATTATTATATCAAATTTTAGCTTGGTTTTTCTGCTCATATAAAGTTACCCTTTTCAGTTACTGATTGATTTCTTCCATTCGTAAACTCTCTTTCAAAATTGGTAATCTAATTATATCATTCTTCCAAATTTATAGAAACATTATCCTATAACATTTTGGGTTGAGGTTCCCTGTATTCGATTTTATCTCGCATCATTAGGAATACTATGTTTACAAGCCTACGCATGACACATTTCAAACATTACCAATAATTCTGACACCATATTTGTATTTTTCAATAGTTGTGTTTTCACCTAATGTTGATCATTCTTCCATTTAAAACAAATAATGAGCGGTATCTCCGCTCATTATTTGTTTTTTCTTAAATCTTATCTTTTGATA